>CATZYY010000004.1 GCA_958426425.1 uncultured Oscillospiraceae bacterium | reverse complement strand
GGGGAGAACCTGACGCTCGAGGGAAAGAGCTCTCTCAGCGGTAAGCCTATCAAAATCAGACTGACCGACTACGGCCTGGAGTTCTACGGGGACATCACCGAGATCACCCGCGTCAAGGAAGCGAGGTGTGTCTATATTGGCTGAGCCGTCAGTTCTGCAAAAGAAGGCTGAGATATTCCTGGAAAGGGATGTCTACCCCTTGCTAAAAAACTTCCCCGTCTCGGAGAAGTTCTCCTTGAGTCAAGAGATTAAGCAGTCGTGCTTCAAGCTCATCCGCGCCGCCGTCATGGCGAACAACCTCACGGTCGTCAAGAAGCGGCTGGAATGGCTGGACGAAGCGGACGCGGAGAAAACCCTTCTCCTCGTCTTGTTTGGGATAGCAAAGACGCAGAAGTACATCACCCAGAAGAAGCTCTTTGAATTGCAAGGAAAGCTCAATGAGATCGGGCGCATCATTGGAGGCTTGCAAAAGTTCTTCATCAATAACGGGCAGCAGCCCAAAAAGTAAAGCACCTACTTAGGGTTATCTCTGTATGGTCTTCGTATCGCGCGAACCGTGGGTACAACTCGGCCCGCAACTGGAATTACAACAATGCTACGAACCAGAACGCGAACGTCGGTTTCCGCCCCGCCTTGTAGGTTATTTCGTCCGGCACGGTCACGGCTTTGCTGGCGAGTCCTTGTTATACTTCAAGGGAGAGGTAATCCTTCGCCATGTCTTGAGACGGCGTAAAAACAGTGATAGAGGCCCGCCCACCCTGTCGTATTGGGCGGCGGGAGGCTGTCTACAATGTGGGTATAAACCCGCGTCATAGGTGCCAAGCCGTTCTAACTGGAAAGGATGCCACAAATGACGAAATTCCCCATTTTGCACTACAACACTAAGAACACCAAAAGTAAGCTCGTCCCGCCGCCTATGCCGCCCTCCAAGTACGAGGATGTGGTGGGGTGGCCCATGATCGAGGCGAGCTATAAACAAGCCCTCAGAGGTCACAGGAAGTTTTCCCGTGAGGCCGTATGCTATGACCTTCTCTCTGAGGTGAACAACGTCGAGCTCTGGTCTGATCTCAAGAAAATTGAGAGCAGACCGCAGCCTGGGAGGCGCGAGTACAGTCCCGGCCCGTACCGTCACAGGACGATCACGGAGCCGAAGACCAGGAGCCTCCACATACCGCACCTTCGGGATAAGGTCGTGCAGCTTGTCATCCATGAGGAGCTCCAGAACCTTTTCCGCCCCGTCTTCGTTGACCGCTCCTTCGCCTGTATGTACGGCAAGGGCCCCATCCGGGCGGCGTTCAACGTGCAGCACGACATGAGGGTCGCCCGCATGAAATGGGGCGACGAGGTGGCGGTCATCAAGATCGACGTCAAGAAGTTTTTCTATAGCATCGACCGCCAAGTGTTAAAGAAGATCATCGCGAAGCGGTTCAAGAAGCTCAAAAAGAAGTACCCCGACAAGTACGAGGACTTCCTTCGGTTCTACCGGCTTCTTTGCAAAGTGATCGACTCGAGCCCGGAAGGCGAGACCGGCATACCCCTCGGGAATGTCAGCTCCCAGGACTTCGCCAACATCTACCTCAACGAGCTCGACCAGTATTGCATCCGCTTCCTCGGTGCTAAACTCTACACTCGGTACATGGACGACATCGTCATCATCGCGCCGAACAAGGAGATCGCCCGGGAGTGGCTGGCAAAGATCAAGGTATTCCTCCAGGAGAGGCTCCACCTTGAGACCAACCAAAAGACCAAGATTTTCTATGTGCGGCAGGGCGTGAACGCCTACGGCTTCAAAATCAAAGCGACGCACCTCCTTCTCCGAACCGAGTCCAAGCGCAAGGAGAAGCGGCGCATTAAGGCGATGATTAAGAAGCTCAAAGAGGGAAAGATCACGAAGAAAGAGATCGTCCAGGCGGTCAACTCGTGGCTCGGCTTCGCCCGGTGGGCTTGCGCCTACAATCTGGCGAAGAAGATATTCGCTCCCTACCGCTTCATAAAAACGGAAGGAGAGCTACCTTATGGCGCAATTTCTCGGAACCGTCAAGCTCGGCGGGTTCTACAACAACGGCTCCGTTCTGGCACGTCCTACAAGGCCGTGGCGTAACGACTCGACCCCGACCGGAGCCTCTGCTGCTGGCAACATCCCCTCGATGTCCGGCAGCATGGCAAACTACACCTTCGGCGACACTCCCGCAGCCGAGGCAAATCAGCTTCAATGGCATAAAATCCAGGACGGCGACAAAACGCTGCTCATCTGCGACCGCGTCATCCTGGTCAACTGTTCCTGGAACGACCTGAACGGTCAGGGCTACATCACCGGCAAGGAAGTCACAATCGACGGAGCGAAATACAAGTGCCGCGTCCTGACTGGCGGAAGCAACTACAGAAACAGCTCGGACGCCTATGCAGGAGGCACACCCACTAACAACGAGTGGGACAGGTTCATCACCCGCGAGGAAGTTATCACCGGCCTCCCGGCCCCGGTCTCGTCCGACCTGGACAGCACGCAAAACGCGACCGACTTGAACAGCGCTCACAACCAGTTTTGGAACTGGTACTACGTCTATTCGTGGTGCCAGGAGACATATTCTGAAAATTCTTCGTATCGCGCGAGCCGTGGGTACTACTCGGCCCGCTACTGGGATTACAACTCTGCTGCGCTCCAGCACGCGGACGTCGGTTTCCGCCCCGTCCTTGAAGTCCTGAACACTGACCCTCTGATCTCTGACAGTGACAGAGACCTGGGAGATAAGAACAGCAACTTCACGATCACCTACACCGTCGACGACTCCGACTCCGGCGACGTCTTGACGGCGACGGAGTCGATTGATGGGCAAACGACGAAGTCGTTTGCCCCGACGCGAAATTCTGTAAATACGATCACCGTCCCAGTCGATGAATTGAGCCTCGGCTCGCACACAGTCAAGGTGGTCGTCACCGATGGGCAGGGCGGAACGGCGACCCGGACGTGGACGTTCACCAGAACGAACGCAGCCCCGACGATCTCCGGCACCGACACCAACCTCGGGGATAAGAACCTCGGCTTCACCTATCAGTACACGGTCGATGACGCGGACGGAGATACCCTGACGGTCGTGGAAGCCCTCAACGACGAGACACTCAGAACCATCAACAACGCCCCCAGAGGCGAGGCTCTGAATGTAACCATCACGGGCGAGAAGCTCTACTCCTTGAGCCTCAATTCTGTCAATACCATCACGATCACCGTCACGGACGGTAAGGGCGGAACGGCGTACAGACGCCTCACCTTCAAGAGAACCAACTCCGCCCCGGCGATCTCTGGCACCGACACAGACCTCGGTCTCAAGACCGGCAGCTTCGCGGAAAACTACACCATCACGGACGTTGAGGGCGACAATGTGGTCGTCACTGAGTTCGTGGATGACGATGAGATCAGAAGCTACCAAGCGACGCTCGGAGAAGAGGCCACGATTGAGCTCACCCGTGAAAAGTGGCTCATGCTGACCAACGGAACGCACCAGCTCCGCGTCGAGGCCGTGGACGGCAACTTCGCGACCTCTGTCCGCGTCTGGAATTTCTCCAAGGCAGAGAACACGATCGCCTTCCAGTTCTCGGCCCCGGAGGAGACGGACGCCCGGGCGACCAAAATCCTCATCACCCCGACATGGAAGATCGAGGGCGCGGTCGCGAAGGTGGAGGCTTGCAACAACGCATTTGACGCCGTTCCTACATGGGAAGACATCACGGCGATGGTGCAGCTCAACCGAGTCTTCAACTTCACCAACGAGACCAAGACGGCGGACAAGTGGGGCGTGAATGTGCGCTTCACGATCGTCAAGAATGAGGGCTACGAAGGCGAAGTTTCTATCTCTGGATTTGGAGGTGCTTACGAATGAGCGAAATGCAGTATTTAACCCCAAAGACCTCCATCAAGGAGCTCAATCAGAAGGAGCGGCGCAGCAGCTCCGCCCAGGCCGTCGCTGAGATCATGTTCGTCAAGATGGCTCAGGAGCAGCAGCTCGATGAGGTGACGATCAACGAGTACCCCGACCTGTTTGTCGAGTGGGACGAGAATTGGAGAGGCAGCGCGGGCAGTATCGTCCAGGACGAAGGGCAGCTCTACCGCTCCATCCACGACGTCACCAACGCGGGACAGAATACTAAGCCTTCCGATACCCCCTCCATGTGGACGCGCATCGGAAACCCTCTCGAGGAGTTCCCTGAGTGGGTTCAGCCGCTCGGAGCACATGACGCCTATGCAAATGGCGACAAAGTGACTCACAACGAAAAGAAGTGGGTCTCCGACGTGGACTCCAACGTCTGGGAGCCCGGTGTCTATGGATGGTCTGAATATACCGAGCCTGTAGCGGCCCAGGAGGCCGCAGAGGACGCCGGAGAGGCTACGGAGGGGTAACTACTACCCCAGGGGCAAAAAGCTAAAGGAGGGGCGGCAAAGGCCGCTCCTCCCCAAGCTAAAACCCGCCCCTTTACATGGGCGGCTCCCCCGTTTAGGGGGCCGTCGATGCAAGTGAGCGGGTTTCGGATTTACTTCTTAGAACCGGGCTATTTTTTCTCAAAAATTCTGTCCGAGTTTCGCAAAAAAATTGTCGCGCTACACGGGTTCTCCGCCGGAAGCACAGCCGGTCAGCAGACACAGAGACAGAAGGAAAAACAGACAGCGCTTCATGAAAAAGGCCTCCTTTTCAATATGCGGCTAGGTATGCCCTCTATATGGGAAGACGAAAAAGAGGCGGAAAAGGTTCCGGGGGTTTTATAATCAAACGGCGGAGCATTTGCTCCGCCGCTTGACATTTTTCAGGAAGATAGGCGCCGGGTAAAGTTGCCGTAGATCCGGGTGCCCTCCTGGGCGGTGATAAAGGCGTGGGGGTCGATGGTGTGGACCGTGTGCAGCAGTTCTTCGATCTCATACTTGGACAGGCACACGCACAGCACGTGGACGTTCTCACCGGTGTAGGCGCCTACGCCGTCCCAGACCGTGACGCCGCGCCCCAGCTTTTCCATGACAAAATGGGCCAGTGCCTGCTCGTCCCCACGGGTGAAGATCAGGGCCTGGACGCTGACGTTCTGCTGGTGAACCCGATCCAGCACCAGGGCGGTGAAGAAATTATAGATGACCGAGTAGATGGCCACTTCCGGACTGAAGAGGATCAGGCAGGCGGTATAGAGCACAGCGTTGAAGCCCAGGGAGAACTTGCCCACGGTGAAGGCGCTGCCCCGCTTACTCAGGCACAGGCCCACCACGTCCAGTCCGCCGCCGCTGCCGCCGCAGGTCAACACGATGCCGCTGCCAATGCCTACCAGAATGCCGCCCAGAAGGCAGGCGGTGAGGTAATCATCCACGATGGGCGTGGCGGGGATGGGAATGATACTGTAAAACAGGGAATAGGACACCGTACACACCAATGTTTTGAGTACCAGGTGGCGGCCCAGCGTTTTGTAAGCTAGCAGAAGGATTGGAATATTCAGCAGGAAATAGAAGATACCAGCCACATCATATGCTCCAAAGCTGAAGCCAAGATGGGTCTGCATCAGGGTGCGCACTACCTGGCAGAAGCCCAGCAGGCCGCCAGTATAGAGGTTCAGCGGTACAATAAAGATGTTCAGAGCCGCGGCGGAGATCAGTTCGCCCACCACACAGGCAACCAGACGCAGCCAGCGGTTGTGCAGGGTGTTGTAGAGCATGATAGGTCCTCCCCAAAAAGGTTCCACATAAGGAATAGAATACCCGTCTTCTTTCGATTATACGGGCTCTGGGGAAAAACCGCAAGGGGAAAATCAGAGACCGTATCGCAGGGATCGGTAGAGGCGATTCCTGGCCCGGTGGAGGGTCCGGCAGACCGTGGAGCGGTTTAGCCCCAGTTTTCCAGCGATTTGGGCCATGGTAAGGCCCCGGTCATAGTACAGGGACAGAATTTGCCGCTGCCGGGGGGTCAGCTCCTGCTCCCGAGCCTGTCGCAGGTTTCGCCGCAGTCGTTCCAGCTGTTCGGCATTGTCAGGGTCATTCTGGCGGCGCCAGACAGTCAGATCCCCAATCCACTCGCTGCTGCGGGTATCAAAGTGTGTATCTCTCATGCTTATGATAGCTCCTGTCGTAATATCGGGCGGTGAGTACGGTCAGCTCCCGCATCTCCCGCAGCAGCGGCAGCAGCTCTTCCGCCCGCAGCCGAAAGGCTCGGGCCGCCTCTGCCGTCTCTGCCTGGGCCGCGGCCAGCCGCAGCTGCCCAATCCGCTGGCGGAGGGCATCGGCGCTCTGGGCGTAATATAGGGACATCTCCACCAGCGTCATCACTCCGCCTCCCTTCCGCAAATTCGTCCGTAAGGGGCCAGCTCGTCCTTGGCAAATGCGCAGAAGCAGTCGCCGCAGACGCTGGCTCCATTTAAGTACCAATAGTGTTCGCCTTCCCTAATCTCTCTGCCGCAGAGCGTGCACAGAGTTTGCGGGGGTCTCCGCCCAAACCGGCGGCGCAGTGGATTGTTCAACCAGGTTCCTCCCTTCTCCGCCCTCTCCCTGGGGCGGAATGGTCTTTCCAGAAAAAATCCGGAAAAAGCCGTAAAATCTTGTTGACAAAACGCCGCCCATCTGGTAATATAAATCCTGCTGTTGGAACTGCTGGTGTAGCTCAGCTGGTAGAGCAGCTGATTTGTAATCAGCAGGTCGGGGGTTCGAATCCGTCCACCAGCTCCAAGTTCATATGGGGGAATTCCAGAGCGGTCAAATGGGGCAGACTGTAAATCTGTTGTCACTGACTTCGGTGGTTCGAATCCACCTTCCCCCACCACGCCGGAGCAAGGGAGACCTTGCTCCGGCGCTTTTTTTGTAGATGCGGCGGATATCCCGGGCTGAGGGGTGTCCCGGAGAGCCACCGGCAGGATGTCTCAGAAACTGCGGACGGCGCTATGTCGGAGCACAAGAAACTTGTTATAAATTGTAAATATCACAAGATTCTTGTTAACTACCTTAGAGTATCACAAGATTCTTGTGATGTCAATAGAAAATAACAAGAATCTTGTTATTTTCTGTTGACACGTTGACAGGAATCCGTTATGCTGAAGAAAAGGAATGGGAAGGGAGCGTAAAGTCGTGAGATTTGGAGACCGGGTGCGGGAACGGCGGGAGGAGCTGGGGCTTACCCGTCCCCAGCTGGCGGAGCGGCTGGGCATCTCCCTGTCCGCCGTCAGTAACTACGAAACCGGAGTGAGCTTTCCCAAGGAGGAGGTCATGCTGCGGCTGTTTGACTGCCTGGAGACCGAGCCGGACGTGCTGTTTCAGGACAGCTTTCGGGGAGGGCGCCGGGTGCTCTCCCAGGGGGAGCGGCAGCTGGTGGAGCAGTACCGGGGCCTGTCACCCATGGGAAAGGAGACGGTGCGCTCGGTGGTGGCGGCGCTGTGCGCCTACCGGGATGACCTGGAGCAGAGCAAGCCGGACCGGGAGCCCAGGGTGATTCCCCTGTACCGCAGCCCCGCCGCCGCCGGCTATGCCGCCCCGGTGTTCGGGGAGGATTTCGACTATCTGACGGTCACCGAGGAGGTGCCCCAGGGGGCGGAATTTGCCGTTCGGATTCAGGGGGACTCCATGTCGCCCTATATCCGGGATGGGGACCTGGTCTATGTGAACCGGGACCCTTTGGCTGCCGGAGACGTGGGCATTTTCTGGATCGACGGAGACATCCTGTGCAAGCAGTATTACAAGGACCCTGCGGGGACGGTGTATCTGTTTTCCCTGAACCGGGCCCGGGCCGATGCCGACGTGGTGCTGACCGCCAGCAGCGGCCGGACCCTGGCCTGCTTCGGCCGGGTGATTTTCCGGGCGCCGCCCCTGCCGGGGAAGGGCTGAGGGAGAAGAAGCCATGGCGGTACACGAATTTGGAGTGCTGCCCCGGGACCCAGTGCCTGGGGAGTGGTATGATACCTATGAGCCGGAGCGGTACAACTGCGTGGCGGTGGACGATATCTGGGTGGAACCTCTGGCAGAGAAACTGGCGGAGGTGCCCGTCTACTGGCAGAGCCTGGACCAGCCGGGAAAGGGACTGGATTACTGCGGCATCACGCTGATTCCCCCGGCCTCCATTTCGGCGGTGCTCTCCGCTCTGGATACGTCGGAGGTGTGGACGACCCTGGGAGGCCTTCTGGAGGAGGCAAAGGCCCAGGGCCGGTTTGTGATCCACTATGGCCTGTGAGACGCGGCAGAGCGGGAAATCAATATCCATCCATATAGCGCGTGCGGGGAACCCCATTGGGGTTCCCCGCACGTTTTCATTTCGGTTATACAATTATACAATGAATCCTCCGTCGGCGCCCAGCACCTGCCCGGTGATGAAAGCGGCCTTGTCAGAGGCGAAAAAGGCCACAGCGTGGGCGATATCCTCCGGTGTGCCCAACCGGCCCAGAGGCGTCTGCTCCGCCAGGTCCCGGAGGGTTTCTTCCCCCAGTACCTGGACCATGTCGGTGTTGATGACCCCTGGGGCCACACAGTTGACCCGAATTCCCGAGGGAGCCAGCTCCATGGCCAGAGATCGGGTCAGGGCGATGATAGCCGCCTTGGTGCAGGCGTAGGCCACCTCGCAGCTGGCCCCCCGAAGCCCCCAGATAGAGGAGATGTTGACGATGGCGCCGCTTTTTTCCCACAGCATGTGGGGCAGCACTGCCCGGATGGTGTTCCGGGCGCCGCCCAAATTCACCGCCAGATAGCGATTCCACATGTTGTCGGTAATATCCTGAAATTGGGCCTGACCGGCGATTCCGGCGTTGTTGACCAGCACCGTTACCGGCCCCAACTCCCGTTCTGTTTCACGGACCATGGCGGCTACAGCCTCCCCGTCGGCCACGTCCGCCTGGACGGCGATGGCGTCACAGCCCTGATCGTGCAGCGCCTGGACCACCTGCTGGGCGGCCTGGGCGCTGTTGAGGTAGTTGACGCATACAGCGCAGCCCGCCTGTCCCAGCTCCAGAGCGATGGCCCGGCCAATGCCCCGGGAGGCGCCTGTTACCAGTGCAACCTGTCTCATAAAAGTTCCTCCTTGTTGCGTTTCGCCCACACAGGCGGCACCGGCGGAGCCCAAGGCCCCGCCGGCTTATTGGTTAGGATGGTTCGTCGGAAAGAAGTGCTTCCTGCCCGTCGGACAGGGCTGCGTTGTTGGTATCTTCTCCAAGAGGTGTGCCGCCAGCAGTGGAAACGGCGTCTCCCGCCTCAAAGGCGGCCTCTCCGTCCGGTAATGCCGCTTGGTTGGATTCCTCCGCGTCAGAGGCCTGCTCCGGGTCCATGATAAATTCCACCAGGCCTACTGGGCCCTCCGCCGGGTAGTAGATCACAGCCCAGGGTGCCGATTCTGTCAGACCATGGTCCTGGCGGATCTGTTCCACAATGGTGTCCACCCGCTCCCGACCGTTGTCCACCCAATAGCCCACCCGGACCGCCAGCTCTGTGCGCTCCTCAGTGAGGGCGTTGTCCAACAGGGCGTAAAGGGCCTCAACGCTGGTGGCGTTGACCACTGATTGAATCTGTTCGGCAGTGCGGCGATAGCCGATCTGAATGGAAATCTCGTAGTAGCCTCTCTGAGCCTGGGAAGAGGAGGTGATATACTCCACCGCATAGGCTCCCATGGGGGTCTCCTGCTGGATTTCCGCCGCGGCAGTCTCCAGAGTGTCGGCAACCGTCATCTCATCCCCGTCATAGTACAGGCGGACGGTGGCGCTCTCTGTGTGCTGTCCAATGAGAATCAGCAGGTCGTTGACAATGTCCTGATAATTTTCCGCCCGCAGCGTGCCAGCGGCCTCACTCTCCCAGAATTTGCTGGAGTGGGGCTCCGTTTTGTGATATTCCCGCTCCAGAAGGGAGCTGCAGCCGCTCAGCAGCAGACACAACGCCAGAAAAATGGGCGCGATGGGGCGTACAGTCACAGCGGGACCTCCTCTCCGGTAAGGTGTGTTGCGGTGGAGGGGCTCACATGCCCAGGTCTTCGTCCACCAGGAGTACTTCCGCCGCCATGTCCAGCATGGGGCTCCAGAGTGTCACAAGTCCCCGGCAGATGCGGTCCGGGCTCTTGCAGTCGTAGCAGCGGTCCGCCTTGATGGCACAGGGGGTCTTCAGCCCCAGACGCCGGGCGTTTTTGGGGCCGGCGATGTTCCGGGCCCGCCACAGGGCCTCCTCATAGGTGGGGGCCAGCTTGTTGCGGCCAATGACGAAATAGACCTTTTCATGGCCAAAAAGCGTGGCGGCCACCCGGTTTCCGGAGCCATCAATATTGACCATCTCTCCGGTCTGGGCCAAGCCATTGACGGAGGAGATGTAAATCTGCGTCATCAGGGCGTCGCGGCGGGCGGCGGGGTCTTTGGATTTCCAGTGCCAGATGACGGTGTTGTGCCGGCTCAGCAGCTCGTAAAGGCCCATGTCCTGGAGGGTGACGGAGCCGCCGAAGCCCACGGTTTTGCCGTCGACCTGCCGGTCCAGATAGGCGGCCGCCTCCTGGGCGGTGGAAAAGGTGCTGACCGTGTATCCCCTGTCTTTCAGGGCCTGCTCCACCTTGGAAAAATCGGCCATGTCAAATCTCCTCCTTTTGATAATCTCCAAATCCCTCGCCCAGCACATCGTGGGCGTTGACGACCACCAGAAATGCCCTGGGGTCCACTTCATGTACGGTCTTTTTCAAACGGACGATGGCCTTTTGCTTAAAGGCCACCATCAGAATTTGCTTTTCCCGCTGGGTGTAGGCGCCCTGCCCGTGCAGCAGCGTCACGCCCATGTCCAGTTCGCCCAGCAGCCGCTGGGACAGCTCCTTCCAGCGGTCTGAGATGATGTAGGCCACCTTGGAGGTGTCCAGGCCGTAGAGCACCGTGTCCATGACCCGTGTGGCCACAAAGAGGCCCACAGCGCCATAGAGGGCGGATTCCACCTTTCCGAACACCACGGCCGCCAGGGTCAGCACCACCGCGTCCGGCACCAGCATCAGCTTCCCCATGGGCAGCCAAGGGAACCGGAGCTTCATCAGGCGGGCCACTACATCCGTGCCGCCGGTGGTGGCGCCCTGGGAGAAGACGATGCCCAGCCCCACCCCCATCAGGGCGCCGCCGCACAGGCAGGCCAGCATGGGGTCCAGGGGGGAGAAGGGATAGATGGCGGCAATGAGATCGATGGCCGCGGAGCTGACCGCCATGGAGAACAGGGAGGAGGCCAGCAGATGGAAGCCGATAAACTTCCACCCCGCCAGAAACAACGGCACATTGAGCAAAAAGGCCAGAACGCCCACGGACAGGGGCGGAAATACGGCGTTGATGACCTGGGCCAGGCCGGTGACGCCGCCCATGGCCACCTGATTGGGACCAAAGAACCAGTCGAAGGCCAGGGCGAAAATCACAGAGCCCAGGGCCACCAGGCTGTAGCTGCGGATGGTTTGTTTCATGGTCACCTCTCAATCCAGCAGACCAATCTGCCGCTCCTCCGTGTCCTCCTGCCGCAGCAGGGCGCCGGCGGCGGGCACCGCCCGGACCCGGTAGCGGCTTTGATTGGCAATGGGCGTTTCGTCCAGATAAACGGCAGTGTCCAGGCGGTACTTGGGCTTGAGGTTCATTACCGCCACACCCTGGGTGGAGCGGGTGGTCTTGGGGGCGAGCAGGGCCGTGTGGAAGATCAGGCAGCGCGGCTCCGTGGAGTACACCGCCACCTCCCGGTCCTGGTCAATCCGCAGAATGCACCGGAGGGGAGACTTGTCAGAATAGGCCCCGGTCAGCTTGCGGCGGTTGGAAGTGGTCTTGTAGGCGGTCAGGTCCACCCGGGCCACCTTGCCGTTTTCAAAGAAGAACAGCAGCGCTCCGGCGTAGTCCGCCCCAGGCAGCGCCGCGAAGATCACGTTTTCTCCGGCGTCCATGCCCAGCTTGGCGGGCAGGTAGTCGCCCAGGACGCTGGCCTTGGCGTCGTCGAATTCCCCCAGCCGGGTCTTGTAGACCTGACACTGGTCGGTGAAGAACATAATCTCGGCGTTGGAGGTGGTTTCAAAGCTCTGCCGCAGGCCGTCGCCCTCCTTGAACTTCTGCTCTCCGCTCATGCGCAGGGACTGGGGGGTGATCTTCTTGAAGTAGCCCTCCCGGGACAGGAACAGATGGACCGGGTACTCCTCGATTTCCGATTCCTCCTGATAGACCTCGATCTCATGGCCGTAGACGATGGAGGTCCGGCGGGGCTCGCCGTACTTCTTGGCGGCGGCGTTCAGCTCCTCCACCAGGATTTTCTTCACCCGGCGGGGGTCGTTCAGGGTATCCTCCAGGTCGGCAATCTCGTCTTGAAGGGCGGCGGTCTCGTTGACCCGCTTGAGGATATACTCCTTGTTGATGTTGCGCAGCTTGATCTCCGCCACATACTCCGCCTGGATCTGGTCGATGCCGAAGCCGATCATCAGATTGGGGATGACCTCGGCTTCCTCCTCGGTCTCCCGGATGATGCGGATGGCCTTGTCGATGTCCAGCAGGATCCGCTTGAGGCCCTTTAAAAGGTGCAGCTTGTCCTGCTTCTTTTTCAGAACGAAGTAGATCCGCCGCCGCACAGATTCGGTCCGCCAGGCGGTCCACTCCTCCAGAATCTGCCGCACGCCCAGCACCTTGGGGGTTCCGGCGATCAGGACGTTGAAGTTGCAGGCGAAGGCGTCCTCCAGGGGAGTGAGCTTATAGAGCTTGGTCATGAGCTTGTCCGGGTCGGTGCCCCGCTTAAGGTCGATGGCCAGCTTCAAACCGCTGAGGTCCGTCTCATCCCGCATGTCGGCGATCTCTTTGGCCTTGCCTGCCTTGATGAGCTCCGCCACCTTGTCCAGAATGGCCTCCACGGTGGTGGAGTAGGGGATCTCGTAGATCTCGATGAGGTTTTCCTCTTTCACATAGCGGTATTTGGCCCGGACCCGGACGCTGCCCCGGCCGGTGTCATAGATCTCCTTCAGGGCCGCCGGGTCGCAGATCAGCTCGCCGCCGGTGGGGAAGTCCGGGGCCAGCAGGGTCTCCGTCAGGTCGCAGTCGGGATTTTTCAGGTACGCCACCGTGGTGTCGCAGACCTCCTTGAGGTTAAAGCCGCAGAACTGGGACGCCATGCCCACGGCGATGCCGCTGTTGGCGGAGACCAGGATGTTGGGAAAGGTGGTGGGCAGCAGCGTGGGCTCTTTCATGGTGGAGTCGTAGTTGTCCACGAAGTCCACGGTGTCGCTGTCGATGTCCCGAAACAGCTCCGCGCAGATAGGCGTCAGCTTGGCCTCGGTGTATCGGGGGGCGGCGCAGGACATGTCCCGGGAGTAGGACTTGCCGAAGTTGCCCTTGGAGTCCACGAAGGGGGTCAGCAGTGCTCCGTAGCCCCGGGAGAGGCGCACCATGGTGTCGTAGATGGCGGCGTCGCCGTGGGGGTTTAAGCGCATGGTCTGGCCCACGATGTTGGCGGATTTGGTCCGCGCCCCGGTCAAAAGGCCCATCTTGTACATGGTGTACAGGAGCTTGCGGTGGGAGGGCTTGAACCCGTCGATCTCCGGAATGGCCCGGGAGACGATGACCGACATGGCGTAGGGCATGTAGTTGAGCTCCAGGGTGTCGGTGATGGGCTGCTCCACCACCGCGGCGCGGAGCCCCATGACGTTGGGATTGTTGACTTTTGGCCGGGTTTCCTCCGGCTGCTTCTTTTTGGGCATGGTCAAAAGTTCCTTTGCTTATGATTTGGGGGGAGGGGGAATTCCCCTCCTCCCGATTGCTGTTCACGCGGCAGGCAGATGCTCCGGCATGGCGCCGGACAGATCCAGACCCAACAGTTCCTCCAGACTGCCCAGCTCCACTACGGCAGCGCCTTCAGGGGGAGTGACTTGGGGCTGGTCCTGAGTGGAATGGATGGTCTCCGTCAGGTTGTACTGGAACTGCAGCAGATCGCTCAGGTGCAGGGATAATTCCAGTTCCACCCTTTCACCGGACAGATTCATGCTGCCTGCAAGGGAAACGGCCTCTCCTTCGGTATAGGACTCCAGAAGTGCCGCGTCCAGTTCCAGGGACAAATTTCCGTTCTGCTGAATGGAAAGGTCCAGACCCAGGGTCTGGAACATCTGCTCCAGAAGGCCCTCCTGACCCATCAGGGTCTCCAGCTCCTCCATGCCGATATGAAGGGTTCTGGAGGAGCCGTTGGATTGAAAATTGGCGTCGCCAAAGAGCTGGGAGATTATCTGCCCGGCCATTTCCGCGTTCTGGGAGATCTGGGACGGTGTTTCACTGAGCAGAACACTGTAAAAGTAAATAATACCGCCTACGGAATTCAGTTCGCCGGATTGGAGCTGTTCCAGCATCTCCGGGGAAATCCCCAGGGCCTCCGCCCAGGGACCGCTCAGCTCTGTCAGAGAGGACATGGCCGGCAGCTCCAGAAGATACCAGTCGTCCGCGCCTGCCTCCAGCCCGGTCAGGGCGCTGAGCTGGGAGAGAGCGGGGAAGCGGAAATACAGCTGACCGGTGGTGACATCGTACCGGCCCTCCAGAGTCACATCCTCCAGAGCCGCGCTGACGGCATCCTGAAGAGCGGCGGAGTCTGTGCTCCCCATATCGTCCAGCAGGGCGGACAGGTCGCTGAGATCCATGTGGAGCTCCATCTCCATAGCGTCGGCGCTGGTCAGGACTGCCGCGGTAAGGTTGATGTCCATCTGGGTCCGCTGACCGGAGTACTCGTCCAAAGCGTCCACGGACAGGGCGTAGTCCAGCTGGGCGCGGTAGTTTTTGCGGGGGTCTTGGCTCTGCTGCAGTTGGGACAGGGATTGGTTGAGGATGGTGAACTGCCGGTCAATTCCGTCGATGACCGCCTGCCGGTCAATCAGCACAGCGGCATTTTCCCGGGAGTCCCAGTACACGTCATAGCCCAGAGGTTCGGCAATGTCACGGACCGGCACATAGGTGCAGCCGTTTTGATAATAGCTGCTGCTGCCGGGCCGGACGAGGACTTCTTTGCCGTCCAGGCTGGCGGCACCGTCAAAGGTACACAGCAGTGTGCCGCTAATAGGCGTCACTTCTCCGCCCATCGCCTCCACCAGCAGTTTCAGGGGCACCATGGTCTTTCCATCACGCACTTCAGGGACGGCGCCGGAAAAGGTGATCCGCTCTCCGTCCACGATTACGCCTACCGTCTCAGATTTCGGCTCCGCCGCGTAGGACGGCACCGCCAGGACCAGGGCCAGCATCAGGGCCAGGGACAGGGATAGGAACTTTTTCATATAAATCCTCCTTGCTTTCCTCTTTCAAATATGCTCAAAGGGCCATACCAGTGTAATGGACGGGAAATTCACGGTATCATTGGGGATCAGGCGGCGGTTTATTTTCCTGCTGAACGCAGGGGAACAAAGCCCAGCAGGGAGACCGGGAAAAACCCGGCGGTCTGCGCCAGCAGGATGAAATCCGTGTCAAAGGAGACAAATACGGTCAGCAGCCAGCCCAGGGGGCACAGGGCGGCGTTTACCAGATACAGTACGCCCATCCGCCGGGACCACACCCGCTGGAGCTCCGTCGGCACGTTCCACTGCCGCCAAAGGCGCGCCTCCGTTTGCCCCCGCAGGTAGCCCAGACCGAATAAAACAGATATGCCGGTCATCGCGGCGTACAGCGCCGCCATGGAGGGAAAGTGCTCCCGGAAGAAGGAGGCGAACACTACAGCCGACAGGCCGAAAACCAACAGGGAATCCAGCTTCCGCATCAGGGCCCCTCCTTAAAACGCTATGAAATATCCGCCACTTCCAGATACTTGTACCCGTTTTCCGCGATGTGGCATCCCCGCCGCCTGCGGCGGCATGAATGCCGCTGCGCGGCAGGGCAATTTGAAACGCGCTTGCGCGCGGCTCCCGTCGCTCCGCTGGGTCGCGGACCACATTGCACCGGCTGGGTGCGTCCGGGAGACAGTCAGGAGATATCCGCCATTTCCAGGTACTTGTACCCGTTTTCCGCGATGTGGTCCTTGCGGCCCTGGAGGTTGTCTCCCAGCAGCAGGTCAAAGACCTGGGCCGTCCGCTCCACATCCTCCGGCATGACCCGGATGAGCCGCCGGGTCTGGGGGTTCATAGTGGTCAGCCACATCATGTCCGGCTCGTTCTCGCCCAGGCCCTTGGAGCGGTCCACCTTGAACTTCTTGCCCTCCAACGTCTTGACGATGTCGTTTTTCTCCTTGTCGGAGTAGGCGAACCAGGTCTTTTCCCCGCAGTTGATCTCAAAGAGGGGGGTCTCAGCGATATACACGTACCCCTCCCGGATCAGCGTGGGGGTCAGGCGGTACAGCATGGTCAAAATCAGGGTGCGGATCTGGAAGCCGTCCACGTCGCCGTCGGTGCAGATGATGACCTTGTTCCACCGCAGGTTCCCCAGATCGAAGGCCGCCATGTCCTTGACGTGCTTGTTCTGGACCTCCACGCCGCAGCCCAGGACCTTGATCAGGTCCGTGATGATCTCGGATTTAAAAATGCGGGCGTAGTCGGCCTTGAGGCAGTTGAGGATCTTGCCACGGACCGGCATGATGCCCTGATACTCGGCGTCCCGGCTCTGCTTGACGCTGCCCAGGGCACTGTCACCCTCCACGATATAGATCTCCCGCTTGTCCGGGTCCTTGGACCGGCAGTCCACAAACTTCTGGACCCGGTTGGCAATATCGATGCTGCCGGAGAGCTTTTTCTTGATGTTCAGCCGCTGCTTCTCGGCGCTCTCCCGGCTGCGCTTGTTGATGAGCACCTGCTCGCCGATCTTCTCGGCGTCAAAGGGGTTTTCAATAAAGTAGATCTCCAGGTTGGACCGGAGAAACTCCGTCATGGCCTCCTGGACGAATTTATTGGTAATGGCCTTTTTGGTCTGGTTTTCATAGCTGGTCTGGGTGGAGAAGTTGTTGGAAACCAGCACTAGGCAGTCCTCAATGTCCGCCCAGGTGATCTTGCTTTCGCTCTTCTGGTATTTGTTCTGATCCCGCAGGTACTTGTCGATGGCGGAGGCAAAGGCGGATTTGGTGGCCTTCTCCGGGCTGCCGCCGTGCTCCAGCCAGCTGGAGTTGTGGTAGTGCTCGATGATGTTGACCTTGTTGGAAAAACAGCAGGCCACACTGAGCTTTACCTTGTACTCCGGCTTGTCCGCCCGGTCCCGGCCCTTTTTCTCCGCCTGCCAGAATACCGGGGCGGTGAGGGAGTTCTCACCGGCCAGCTCCGAGACATAGTCGGCAATGCCGTTTTCGTACAGGAACTCCGTCTCCTCAAACTTTCCGGACTCTGTTTCATTGCGGAAGCGGAAGGTGATGCCGGCGTTGACCACCGCCTGCCGCTTCATTACGTCGGCGAAGTACTCCGCCGGAATGGCGATGTCGGTGAATACATCCAGATCGGGGAGCCACCGGGTCCGGGTGCCGGTCTTCTTGGCCTGGGACTTGGGCAGGGGTGTCTTCTCCAGCTGTCCCACCAGCTCGCCCCGTTCGAAGTGGAGATGGTACTCAAAGCCGTCCCGCCAGACGGTCACATCCATGTAGCGGGAGGCGTACTGGGTGGCGCAGGCGCCCAGGCCGTTTAACCCTAAGGAGTACTCGTAATTATCGCCGGAGAGGTTATCATACTTGCCGCCGGCATACAGCTCGCAGTACACCAGCTCCCAGTTATAACGCTGCTCCTTCTCATTCCAGTCCACCGGGCAGCCCCGGCCGGCGTCCTCCACCTGGATGGAGCGGTCGGCGAAACGGGTGACGGTAATGGCTTTGCCGTGGCCCTCCCGGGCCTCGTCAATGGAGTTGGAGAGGATCTCAAATACCGCGTGCTGGCAGCCGTCCAGCCCGTCGGAGCCAAAAATGACGCCGGGCCGCTTACGCACCCGGTCCGCGCCCTTCAGGGCGGAAATGCTGTCGTTGCCGTAGTCCTGTTTCCGTGTTGCCATTGATTCCTCCGTAAAAGGCGCTCATGCGCCTATAATTCCATGATGCTCCATTGTAGCACAACCGCTCCATCGGTTCAAGGGTCCGCCAAAAAGCCGCCTTCTTCTCCACCCTCTGCGGCTTTTCACGGAAAAGGTTGTTGCGTAAAGTTTCCCATAACAGCACCGTCACCCCTTCAAAAGACCTGCCTGCAAGGTTTTGCACATTTTCCACAGAGTTATCAACACTGTTATGTCAACTCCGTAACGGCAAAAAAAGTTCAACCTATTTGGATGGCGTGCGCAGAAAGAGAAAAACAGCAGTGTTGCATTTGCCATGTTGTAAAAAAGTAAAACTGTGGTATTCTATAAACATAAAAACGAGCTCAAAGACTCAGATGGGCTTTGCCATAAAATTAAAAGGAGAATTGTTATGAAGTTCTATATCTGCCGTCACTGCGGAAACATTGTCACCAAGCTCACCTCCTCCAAGGTGCCCCTGCACTGCTGTGGGCAGCCCATGGAGCTGCTGGAGGCCGGCGTCACTGATGCTGCCACGGAAAAGCACGTCCCTGTGGTCAGCGTGGAGGGCAACCTGGTGAAAGTGGCCGTGGGCGCTGTGGCCCATCCCATGGTGGAGGAGCACTTTATCCAGTGGGTGGCCGTGGAGACCGAGCGGGATGCCCTGGTCCACTGGTTCCATCCCGGCGAGGCCCCGGAGGCGGTGTTCGCCCTGGCGGAGGGCCAGCAGGTGAAGGCGGTCTACGAGTACTGCAATCTCCACGGCCTGTGGAAGAAGGAGCTGTAAGCTTCCAGCGTTTTCCAACAAGCAAATGCAGAGGGAATCCGTGCAAGGCGTCGTGTCCCCGGAAGCGTGAGCGGAAAGCACCCTAATCATCCATGAGACAATCCCCCCTGATGCAGTTCTTCTGCATCAGGGGGGATTTTTGCCGAATATATGCAGTGGACGTTCTACGGAATGTTGCTAGAGCAAACTATGGTGTCGGTGGGGATGGAGGAACGGGGGCGAAACATCCCCGCCCGACACCGGAAGCCGAGGGAGGGAATGACGATTCCCCTGCCGGCTCGGAGTGCGGCTGGACGGCGGAAGCAGAAAAAATCAACCCCGCCCACGGCGCCGAAGGCACCTGGGCGGGGTGGCAGTCCATATTTGGGCGGCGACTTATTGGCCCGGATTTCCCACCACATGGGGCAGGAAGTAGCGGATCTGTTTTTTCCACCAGGGCCAGTCGTGGTCGCAGTCGGTGCCCCAGTAATCCACCCAGGCGTGGATGTTCTTGGCCCGCAGCACCTGATCCAGCCGGCGGGTGCCGGCTAAGAGCTGGTCCTCCCAAGCTCCCTGGCCCACGCAGATGATGATGGGCCGCTGGTTGAACATGGCGATATAGGGGTGGTCCTGGGGCATGCCGGAGAGGCTGGCACAGGGGTCGTTGCGGTAGACCACCTCATCCATATAGCCGCCGTACATGTCCTGGGTATCGTAGACCCCGGACAGGGCAATCACACTGTCAAACAGGTCCGGCCGGCGGAAAAAGAAGTTGCCGGCATGGTAGGCCCCCATGGAAAAGCCCGTGGACAGCAGTGCCTGGCCGGTGCCGTTGATCTGGTGGATGCGGGGCAGCAGCTCCTCGATGACGTAGTTGTACCAGGCCTCGTGGCGGCGGACCCGCTGATAGGGGTCGCCCCACTGGTCGGATACGGTCTCCGCGTCAATGGTATCCACGGTAAAGAGCTGGAGCCTTCCGCCTTCCAGGTAGTCCCCCAGGGTTTCCAGCATGCCGAAGCCCTCCCAGTCAAAAAAGCGGCCGTTTTGGCAGGGGACCGCCAGGGCGGGCTTGCCGCCGTGGCCATAGACCTTGAACTCCATATCCCGGCCCAGCTGATGGCTGTATTCCTTGTGGTACTCGATGTGCATACATTTCCTCCTTCTGGAGAATAGGCCCCACAGGGCTTTTTGCCATCCTAACACAAATTGTGTCTGCTATCAAGTGCGCGAATGGAAGCATTTGGTACATTTGCCTCTTGCGGGACGGAGAATTGTTGGTTATAATAATTTACTGATATAAAGCGCTAAACAGATTGACAGGCACAGAAAATGATAGAGAAAGGATGAGCCTGCGTGAACTTTGTCTTTATCTCGCCCAATTTTCCCGAATCCTATCGGTGGTTCTGCATCCGCCTTCACGAAAACGGCGTCAACGTGCTGGGGGTGGGGGATGCCCCCTATGAGATGCTGCACCCAGATCTAAAGGCGGCCCTTACTGAGTACTATAAGGTGGACAGCCTGGAAAATTACGACCAGATGATCCGGGCCCTGGGCCATTTCACCGGGGAATACGGAAAGATCGACTGGGTGGAGAGCAACAACGAATACTGGCTGGAGCTGGACGCCGCCCTGCGCACGGACTTCAACATCACCACGGGCCTGAAATCCCATGAGATCATCAAGTATAAAAGCAAGCAGCATATGAAGGAGTACTTTCACGCCGCCGGGGTGCCTGCCGCCCGGTTTGCTCCAGTGACGACCCTGGACGCCGCCCTGGCCTTTACCGCCCAGACCGGATATCCTGTGGTGGTCAAGCCGGACAACGGCGTGGGGGCCATGGCCACCTACAAGCTGAAAAACGACCAGGACCTGCGGGAATTCTTTGACCAGCTGCCCCGGGAGCCCTATCTGATGGAGGAGTTTGTCCCCGGCATGGTAACCACCTACGACGGAGTCTGCAACTCCAAGGGGGAGGTCCTCTTTGCCGCCAGCCACATCACCCCCAATTCCATTATGGACATGGTCAACGAGGGGACGCCCTGCTGCTACTATGTGGACAAAGAGATCCCGCCTGAGGTGGAGCGGGCCGGAAAGGCGGTGTTGAAGGCCTTTGCCGCTTCCAGCCGGTTTTTCCATCTGGAGTTTTTCCGCCTCACCGCCGACAAGGAGGGGCTTGGCAGGACGGGAGACATTGTGGCCCTGGAGGTAAATATGCGCCCTGCCGGCGGCTTTACCCCGGACATGCTGGACTTCAGTCAGAGCGTGGACGTCTATCAGATCTGGGCCGACATGGTGGCCTTTGACGAGTGCCGCCACACCTATTCCGGAGAGCGGAGCTACTGCGTGTACACCGGCCGGCGGGACGGGGTGGACTACGCCCTCTCCACGGAAAACCTGCTGGAGCGGTATGGGGCCCACATGCGCCTCTACACCCGGATGCCGGACGCTTTGGCAGGAACCATGGGCAACCAGGTGGCCATTGCCTGCTTTGATACCAGGGCGGAGGTGCAGGAGTTCATTGAAACCGCCTTTGCCCAGGCGTAAGGACAGTGTATATGAGGCCTGTTCCCAAAGCGCAGAGGGCGTTGGAGAGCCGAGAGAAGTTTCTGTAAAAGTGCGCAGTATGCGCACCAAAAGAGACCGGAATCATGGTATTCTTACCATGATTCCGGTCTCTTTTACTGAGTCAGGGAGGTCAGCTCCAGCACACGGTTGAGGATCTCCTGTACCACCCGGAATTGCTCCGGAGGCAGCTGACGCAGGCGGGCGGCAAGGGTCTCCACATCGTTGTCTCCCAAATCGCCCATCAGCAGCAGATCGCTGGACACGCGGAGGATCTCGCACATCCTCCGCAGGACCGTCAGCGAAACGCCGGCAAGACCCCGCTCCACACAGGATACGTTCTGGGGCGAAATGCCGATCAGCTCGGCAAACCGCTCCTGGGTCAGGCCGGCGGCCTCCCGGGCTTTTCGGATTTGATGGCCCACCTGCACATTGATTTCTTTCTTTTCACGCATCAATATCCATTCCTCCCTTGCTTTCAGTGTATCCAACGTGAGACTTGACGGAAACAATGCGCTACTTTATAATTATTCATTACAATACTTGTTTTTACACCATATGATATGAGAAAAAATGAACGGAGGAAGAAATGAATGAAGCGAGCAAAGCGATGGATGGCAGGACTGCTGAGCGCGGTACTTCTGGCAAGTCTGCTGTCTGCGACGGCCATGGCGGCGGATGCCGACCCTGTTACCCGGGCGGTTCTGGCGGAGATGATCTATGACCAGTTTTACAAAGACCAGACTGCGGACGATCAGGGTTTCACCGACATTGGACCGGTGGAGGACGGTGCAGAGGACCCCTGTACAGATGCTCAGCGGACTGCCATCAATGTTCTGGTGGCGGAAGGTGTTCTGAGCGGCAGCTCCGACGGGGAATTTCATCCCCATGGGGAAGTGACCCGGGCGCAGGTGGCGGTGACGCTGTGGCGGGCCACCGGCTGCAAGAGCAATCCCACGGCATCAACGGTCACCTTCACAGACATGCACAGCGGCGACTGGTACGCTCCCGCCATCCAGGCCCTGAGCGCCGCCGGTGTCTTTTCCGGCAGCTCGGATGGAAAATTTAATCCCACCAGCACCATCACGGAGGCCCAGCTGACCGGCCTTATGAACAAAGTTGCTTCTGTCAGCTTCGCCGGCTTTGCAAATGGCGTGACCCGCCTGGAAATGGTGATGGAGGCCTACGAAAAATACAAGGACAGCCCCCTGGCGGAAAATTTGAGCGGAAGTTTTTCCTCATCGTTCACGGATATCGGCACCTGTTCTTCCAGAGAACAGACAGCCATTGCGTTTTTTGAGGAGCTGGGCATTGTGCAGGGATTCAACGAGACCCCTCCGGCCTTCCACCCCGATGCCGCTGCGTCCAATCTGCAGGCCGCTGCCTTCCTTCAGAGATGCGCGACCATGTTTGAGGCAGATGAGACGGAGGACATGCAGAGCCCGTGGGAGGAAGACGGCCTTCTGACCATGCAGGAGGTGTCCTATGCGGACCCCAGAGCGCAGCAGACGCCTGCGGAATTTTTTGAAAGTCTGGGCCTGTCGGCATCTGCCGCAGCAGCACTGGCGGAAAACCCGGACGCCCCTGCGACTTCCGCCAATCTTTCCGCCTTCACCGACGCCGTCCAAGCCCCTGCGGAGCCTGAAATTGGGATGGAAGACGACCTGGTTGCCATCACCTGTGCCGATGCGGACGCTGTGATCTACTACACCATGGACGGTTCCACGCCCACGGTAAACAGCACGCCATACACAGGGGCCATTTCCGCCACGGAGAACACCACCATCAAAGCCGTGGCGGTGAAGAACAGCCTGTACAGCGAGATTGCCGAGTACACCGTTGGCGGCGGCTCTGACCTTGTTGGATGGACTTATCCCATCTATATCATCGGCCCCACCGGGGAAATGGACAGCTATGTGGACCTGGATGGGAATGGGGAAGTATACCTGATTCAGGGCAGCGGCACCACCCTCTACGATCCCCACGACAACCCGGATACGGCGATCCAGAACCAGCTGAAGTACTGGGTCTACAAGGGCTGGGTGTTCACCGCCGAAAAGGGCGGGGAAACAGAGACCTACGGCCCCACCAAGTACGTGGATGACGATCTGAGGGCCTTTCTGAACCCCCTGATCGCCCAGGGCTGGGAGCTGACCATGAACAGCCGGGACTGCGGTGAGTGGGTCGGTTGCTATCCCATTTATATCATCGGCCCAACCGGGGAAATGGACAGCTATGTGGACCTGGATGGGAATGGGGAAGTATACCTGATTCAGGGCAGCGGCACCACCCTCTACGATCCCCACGACAACCCGGATACGGCGATCCAGAACCAGCTGAAGTACTGGGTCTACAAGGGCTGGGTGTTCACCGCCGAAAAGGGCGGGGAAACAGAGACCTACGGCCCCACCAAGTACGTGGATGACGATCTGAGGGCCTTTCTGAACCCCCTGATCGCCCAGGGCTGGGAGCTGACCATGAACAGCCGGGACTGCGGTGAGTGGGTCGGTTGCTATCCCATTTATATCATCGGCCCAACCGGGGAAATGGACAGCTATGTGGACCTGGATGGGAATGGTGAAGTATCCCTTATCCAGGGCAGCGACACCACCCTCTACGATCCCCACGACAACGACGATCCCACCATCCGAAACCAGCTGAAGTACTGGGTCTACAAGGGCTGGGTGTTCACCGCGGAGAAGGACGGGGAGACAAAGACCTACGGCCCCACCAAATATGTGGACGACAGTTTGAAAGCCTTCCTGAATCCCCTGATCGCCGATAACTGGACCCTGACCATGAACAGCAAGAGCTGTGGGTACTACGACTATCCGGACAGCGGCTCCTCCGGCAGCTCCAGCAGTTCCGGTAGCTCCGGCAACAAGACGGAAACCACCACCAATCCCGACGGCTCTACCACCACCACGGTGACCGGCTCCAACGGCACCGTCACCGAGACCACCAAAAATCCCGACGGGTCCAAGGAAGTGGTGGAGACCAAAAAGGACGGCACTGTGACTACGACCACCACGGACAGCGTAGGCAACGAGACCAAGGTGGTGGAAAAGGCCGACGGCTCCGCCGAGACAACAGTCTCCAATATCGACGGCTCCAGCTCCGTGACCACTGTCCGGGAAGACGGGACCGTGGAGGCCAGCGTGAAGCTGCCCGCCAAGGTCATTGAAGACGCCGTCGATTCTGATGCAGTTGTGGCGCTGCCCATGCCCGCCGTGCCCGTAACCGCGGATGCGTCTGCCGCTGCTTCCGTCACTGTGGCTCTGCCCGCTGGCCGCAGCGCCCGGGTGGAGATCCCGGTGGAGAACGTGACGGCCGGCATCGTGGCTGTGCTGGTGAAGGCCGACGGCACGGAGCAGGTCGTCAAAACCAGCACCGTTACGGAAAACGGTGTGGCCGTGACGGTCAGTGACGGGGATACGGTCAAGATCGTGGATAACAGCAAGGACTTTACCGACGTGTCCAGCACTTATTGGGCGGCGGATGCCATCGCCTTTGCCACCAGCCATGAGCTCTTTGCTGGTACTACCACGACCACCTTTACCCCTGGGGCACCTATGACCCGTGTCATGATCGTTACCGTGCTGGCCCGTTATGCCAGCGATGATTCCTCCCTGGTAATCGGCTATGCGGAAGGTCAGCAGTGGGCTGTGGAGACTGGAATCTCCGACGGTTCCAACATGAGCGGCACTGTTACCCGGCAGCAGATGGCGGCCATGCTGTACCGATATGCCGGCAGTCCCGCTGTCACCGGCAGTCTCGCCGGCTTCCCCGACGCCGCAAGCGTCAGCGATTATGCCACAGACGCCATGATCTGGGCGGTGGAGAACGGATTCATCACCGGCATGACCGACGGTACCCTGAATCCCTATGGCCTGGCCACCCGCGCCCAGGTTGCCACGATCCTTCAGCGGTTTGTGGAGGCCACTGTATCATAAGATCAATTATAAAAGCCGTGCTGAAGGCCGGAGGCATTGCCTCCGGCCTTCAGCATGTCAAAAAAAGTCTTTTCAACACGCTGAGCAAGTTTTTGCTATTTTTTGACAGGCTCCTTGCGCTCCTAAAAACAGGAAACTTTTTTCCCCAGGGGATGGCGGTGACCGCAAAAATCCTGTATAATACCAACTAATAAAGACCATTGCCAAAGGGCCTGGGCGCGGCGCACGGTGCGGGTTCACCCGGCGAAGGCCCATGGCTTTTGAAGATCGAGAAAGGGGATTTCGCCTATGTTTGCACAAAGTATGTATCAGCTGGGAGCCAGCCGCTCCTGCATCCGGGAGCTGTTTGAGTACGGCCTGCGGCAGGCGGCGGTGGTGGGGAAGGAGAACGTCTACGACTTCTCCCTGGGCAATCCCTCCATTCCCGCGCCGGAGGAGGTGCGACAGGCCTTCTCTCAGCTCATCGCCCGGGAGGACAGCCTCGGCGTCCACAGCTATACCCCTGCCCCCGGCAGCATGGAGGCCCGTGCCGCCGTGGCCGCGGACCTGAACGAGCGGTTTCAGGCGGACATCCGGCCGGAAAATCTGTTCCTTACCTGCGGCGCCGCCCCGGCGCTGATCTCCGTAATCCGTGCTCTGGCGGTGGAGGGGGCCGAGATTATGGCCATCGCCCCCTTCTTCCCGGAGTATCGGCCCTTTGCGGAGAACAACGGGGCGAAATTCGTGGTGGTGCCCGCCGACAGGTCGACCTTCCAGATCCCGGTGGCGGAGGTGGAGCGGCGCCTGACGGCCCACACCCAGGCCATCATCGTCAACTCCCCCAACAACCCCTCCGGCGCCATCTACTCTCAGGAGAATCTGCTGGCCCTGGGGGAGGTGCTGACCCGGAAGGGTGCGGAGTACGGCCACCCCATCTACATCATCGCCGACGAGCCCTACCGGGAGCTGGTGTATGACGGGGCGGAGGTGCCCTTCATCCCCAACCTGTACCCCAACACCATCGTCTGCTACTCCTGGTCCAAGTCGTTGTCCCTGCCGGGTGAGCGCATCGGATACGTCTGTGTACCGGACCAGGCGGCGGACAGTGCGGACCTCTATGCCGCCGTGGCCGGCGCCGCCCGGGCCCTGGGCCACGTGTGCGCACCGTCCATGCAGCAGCTGGTGGCGGGATTGTGCGCCGCGGTGCGGCCGGATTTAGCGGCTTACGATGAGAACCGGAAGACCCTGTACGACGCCCTGACGGGCTACGGATATCGGTGCGTGCGGCCTCAGGGGGCCTTCTATCTGTTCGTCCAGGCGCCGGGCGGCGATGCCCAGGCCTTCTCGGACCGGGCCAAGGAGAAGAATCTCCTGATCGTCCCCGGCGGCGATTTCGGCTGCCCGGATTACTTCCGGGCCAGCACCTGCGTCAGTCACGACATGATCCTGCGCAGCCTGCCTGTCTTCGAGCAGCTGATCCGGGAGAGCCGCTGAGGCCCCGGCGTCTTGCCCCTGCGGAGGGAAGCCGCTGCGGCATAGGGATTTGGATGTTTCCAATCGCTATGAAAAAAGTCTCTGAATTTCCAATAGATATAAGATGCCCCCGGCGGAAGAAATGTCTTCCGCCGGGGGTATGTTTTTGGGATTACTTGGAGCGTTTGAGGACTTCCAGCAGGAAGGCCCACACCCGCTGCACGGAGGACACGCTCATCCGCTCCCGGGGGGTGTGGATCTCCAGCAGGTCCGGGCCGCAGGACACGCAGTCCAGCCCCGGCAGCTTGCCGGAGAAAATACCGCACTCCACACCGGCGTGGATGGCTTCAATTTTGGGGGCCTTGCCGTACTGCTGGGTAAAGACCTCCACCATCCGCTCCCGCAGGGGGGAGTCGGCCAGATACTCCCAGCCGGAGTACTCACCGAAAAATTCCACGGTGCCGCCCAGCTGCGCCATCAGGCAGGTCAGGCGGGCTTTCAGCATCTCCTTCTGGGATTCCACAGAGCTGCGCACGCAGAAGGAGGCCTGTACCTCCGTTTCCCCGGTGGACAAAATGCCCAGGTTCAGGGAGGTCTGCACCAGCCCCGCAATGTCGGCGCTCATAACCTGGACGCCGTTGGGAAGGCACGTCAGCATGCACAGCACTTTCTGGGTGGAGGCGGCGTCCATGGCCTCGCCGTCGCCGCCGTCGGTGACGGTCACCGTTACGCCGGGGTCCGTGACCCGGTACTCGTCGGCAAGGATGCCCGCCATAGCTGCCGCAGCGGCCCTGGCGGCCCCGGCGTCGGATACCAGCACCCGGGCAGTGGACTGGATGGGAATGGCGTTGTCCTTGAGGCCTCCGTCCACCGCTGCAATTCGCAGGTCACAGGGGGCGGCCATGGCCTGGAGCACCCGGCCCAGCAGCATGTTGGCGTTACCCCGGCCCTTGTGGATCTCCGTGCCGGAGTGACCGCCCTGGAGGCCGCTGACCGTGACGGTCAGGGCCTGGCCCTGGAAGGGGGCCCGGGCAATGGGCAGGCGGCAGGTGGAGACGTTGCCGCCGGCGCAGCTCACGGTAAACACACCCTCCGCCTCAGAGTCCAGATTGATGAGCTGACGGCCCTGCAGAGGGGACACGTCCATGGCAACGGCGCCCAGCATGCCGATCTCCTCGTCCACGGTGAAGACCGCCTCCAGCCGGGGGTGGGGGATGTCGTTGGCGTCCAGAATGGCCAGGGCCATGGCCACGGCAATGCCGTCGTCGCTGCCCAGGGTGGTGCCCCTGGCGGTGACAAAGTCGCCCTCTACCAGCAGGTCCAGGCCTTCCCGGTCCATGTCCTTGGGGCAGCCGGGCTCCTTCTCGCAGACCATGTCCAGATGGCCCTGGAGGATCACCGTCGGGGCGTTTTCGTAGCCGGGGGTGGCCGCCTTGACGATGATGATGTTGTTGCTGTCGTCCTGGTGATACTCCAGGCCCCGTTCCCGGGCAAAGGCCGCGCAGTAGTCGCTGATGGCCTTGGTGTTCCGGGAGCCGTGGGGAATGGCGCACATCTCCTCAAAAAAGCGGAACACGCTCTTGGGCTCCAGATTCTCTAATACACGCATAGCTGCATACTCCTCTCGTGGCAGGTTTATTTTCTCAGGCGGTAGCAGCCGTTGGGCAGTTCCTCCACCAGCAGCTGTTCCGCCATGTATTGGGCTAATTTGGGGGCGAAGGCCTTTGGGTTTTGCACCATCGCCTTCTGCCGGGACCAGAATTGACCGGCTTTGACCCCTTGGCACAGTTGGGCCATCTGGGAAAGGGAGATCTCCTCGTTCTTCTTCAGGTAGTGTACCACCTTTCCCGCGCTTTTACTGAGCAAAATGCGCTCCAGGTCGGCGGTCTGGGTCATGCTTTTACGCAGACCCCACACGTACAGCACCGCCGTCACCAGGGCAAAGGCCGCGATGCCCAAAATCATCTGTCCCGTGCTCACGGCGCCACCTTGTCCTTTCCCCGGAACAGAATGAAGCGATTGTTGCGCAGGATCTGCATATACTTCACCAGCCGGTCGTACAGGGGTTCCGCCCGGTCTCCAAACTGTGCCTTCATCTGCTGGGCCAGGTCCCCTACGGTCCGCTGTCCATCGATCTGCTTCCAGAGGAAGCTGCCGTATTCATCCAGCTGGATGTGACTGACCCGGGGGGTGTGGAAGAACTTCTGAGCAATGGCGGCGTAAAAGCCCCGGTGGACCATGTGGATGGTGACGATCCCTTTCGCGTCCTGCTCCCAGCTGTTTTTTTGATTCATAACCGGGACCAGGTCCAGATAGTTGCCGCTGTCTTTTTTCGCCATATCGGTACTCCTTGGGATTGATAGCCCAGGCCGGGCTGCATACCAAAGTATACAGCCCGGCCCGCGGGAACGCAATCATTAGTTTGCTTTCTTCTGCTCCTTGACGGCAAAGAGGAAAATGCTCAGAAGGATGACGGCGAAGCAGATGAGGCCGCCGATCTGACCGATGCTGAACTTGGAGCTGAGGTCGATGAAGTTGCTGACATAGATAGTGGCGCCCTTCTCGTCCACGCCGATGGGGATGATGGCCAGTACCGCCAGCAAAATGCCCACGATACCCTCGCCGGCGATCAGGCCGGAGGAGTACAGCACGCCGGACTGAACCACGTTGTCCTTGACCTTGTCGGCGCTGTACTTGCGCTTTTCCAGGAACCAGCGCAGCGCTCCGCCCAGCATCATGGGCACAGACAGATAGATGGGCAGGTACAGGCCGATGGCGAAGGGCAGCACGGGGATGCCCAGTACCTCCACCACAATGGCGATGAACACGCCGGAGAGCACCAGGTTCCAGGGCAGGTTGCCGCCCATGACGCCCTCCACGATCATCTTCATCAGGATTGCCTGAGGCGCGGGCAGGTCATTGGAGCCATAGCCGCCCCAGGCCATGCTCAGCAGGTAGAGGATGGCGCCGATGGCCACGGCGGAGACCGCCACGCCGATCAGCTCGCCGATCTGCTGCTTGCGGGGGGTGGCGCCCACCAGGAAGCCGGTCTTCAGGTCCTGGGAGGTGTCGCCGGCGATGGCGGCCACCACGCAGATCACGCCGCCGATGACGATGGCGGCGGTCATGCCCGCGATGCCGTCGGTGCCGGTGGCCTTCAGCAGCAGCGTGGAAATCAGGAGCGTCGCAATGGCCATGCCGGAGACAGGGTTGTTGGACGAGCCGATCAGACCCACCATCCGGGAGGACACGGTGGCGAAGAAGAAGCCGAAGACAATGACGATCAGGGCGGTGAACAGGTTCAGGGGGATCACAGGCAGCAGCCACATGACCACGGCGATGATGAGCACGCCCAGCAGCACTACTTTCATGGGGATATCCTGCTCGGTGCGCAGAGTGCTGGCGGTGCGGCCCTTGCCGTAATCGCCCATGGCGTCGCGGAAGGTGCGGACGATCAGGGGCAGGGACTTGATGAGGCTCAGCACGCCGCCGCAGGCCACGGCGCCGGCGCCGATGTAACGCAGGTAGTTGCTCCACAGGGCGGAGACACCGTCCTTGGCGATCAGCTGGCTGATGGTCATGTCGGTGACGGGGAACATGATGGTGTCGCCGCCGAACAGGGCCATCAGAGGCAGGATCACGAACCAGCCCAGTACGCCGCCGGCAAACAGGTAAGAGGATACCTTCACACCGCAGATGTAGCCCACGCCGGCCAAAGCCGGCAGCACGTCAATGCCGATGCCGGCGCCCTTGTAGCCCGGCACGTCATAGGTGATCTCACTGGGGAATACCTTCAGTCCGTCGGCAATGAACTTGTACAGGGCGGCAATACCCAGGCCGGAGAATACGGTGGAGGCCTTGGCGCCGCCCTCCTCACCGGCGATCAGCACCTCGGCGCAGGCCTGTCCCTCGGGGTAGGCCAGCACGCCGTGTTCCTTGACGATCAGGGCGCTGCGCAGGGGGATCATCATGAGCACGCCCAGCACGCCGCCGCACAGAGCGATCAGGCCGATCTCCACCAGGGAGGGCACGCTGCAAAGGCCCTCGTCGGCCCACATGAACAGGGCCGGCAGGGTGAAAATGGCGCCGGCGGCCACAGATTCACCGGCGGAGCCGATGGTCTGGACCATGTTGTTTTCCAGAATGGAGTCGCGCCGCAGGATCTTGCGGATGACGCCCATGGAGATGACCGCCGCCGGAATGGAGGCAGACACCGTCATGCCCACCCGGAGACCCAGATAGGCGTTGGCCCCGCCGAAGACAATGGCCAAAATGGCGCCCAGAATAATGGACACCGCCGTAAATTCGGGCATGACCTTGTCCGCCGGGATATAGGGGCGAAACTGTTTTTCTTCCACGATATCGTTCCTTTCTCTGCTTTTGCAATAGGGTGCCGAACAGGCCGGACTCATGAAACTGAGACCGGCCTGTTCAGATTGCGTTAATATTCTATAAGATTTTTGTCCTTACGTCAAGGGCATTCTGCCAAAAAACCGTCCCATTGCCGGAAAATAAAGGCAGAGGAGAGAAGTCCCGGTTTTCCGGCGGGAACACCCTCGGTAAAAACAGGGTCCAGTGGCAGTAAAACCACCAAAAAATCATCAAAAGTTTCAAGGAAAATGATTGCATGCGTGAATTTGCCGTGATATAATAGCCGCTGGGAAATGGGAATAGAGTTCTCCCTTGGCGCCATGCCTAAACCGCTGACAGAGCTGATGACGTTTGCAAGTCTGGGATACTTGCCCAGTCACCGGCCTTTTTCCCCTCCCCCTGAGGGACGGTTTTCAGGGAACGGTTCCCAGAAAAAACAAGGAGGAGATATGTATGATCTATTCCACCGAAGTGGAGCATATGTGTCCTGTGGCTAAGGGCGCATATCACGGACCTGCTCCCATCCCCGAGGAGGGAAAATGGGTCCAGGCCAAGGAAATTAAGGACATCTCCGGCCTGACGCACGGCGTGGGCTGGTGCGCCCCCCAGCAGGGTGCCTGCAAGCTGACCCTGAACGTCAAGGACGGCATCATTGAGGAGGCTCTGGTGGAGACCCTGGGCTGCTCCGGCATGACCCACTCTGCCGCCATGGCCAGCGAGATCCTTATCGGCAAGACGCTGCTGGAGGCTTTGAATACCGACCTGGTGTGCGACGCCATCAACACCGCCATGCGGGAGCTGTTTTTGCAGATCGTCTACGGCCGCACCCAGACCGCCTTCTCTGAGGGCGGACTGCCCATCGGCGCCTCTCTGGAGGACCTGGGCAAGGGCCTGCGGAGCCAGGTGGGCACCATGTTTGCCTCCAAGGCCAAGGGTCCCCGCTATCTGGAGATGGCCGAGGGCTATGTGACCCGCGTGGCCCTGAACAAGGACAACGAGATCGTGGGCTATGAGTTCATCAACCTGGGCAAGATGATGGACGCCGTCAAGAAGGGCGTGGATGCCGGCGAGGCCATGGAGAAGGCCAAGGGCCACTATGGCCAGTTTGATAACGCCGCCAAGTACATCGACCCCCGCCAGGAATAAGAGAAGGAGGAATTGACCAATGGCTCTGTTTGAAAGCTACGAAAGAAGAATCGACAAGATCAATTCCGTCCTGGCCCAGTACGGAATTTCCAGCGTGGAGGAGTGCCGGGAGATCTGCAAGGCCGCCGGCTTCGACCCCTACGAGATCGTCAAGGGCATCCAGCCCATCTGCTTTGAGAACGCCTGCTGGGCTTACTGCGTAGGCGCCGCCATCGCTCTGAAGCAGAACGTGTCCACCGCTGCTGAGGCCGCCCAGTGCATCGGCGTGGGCCTCCAGGCCTTCTGCATCCCCGGCTCTGTGGCCGAGGACCGGAAGGTGGGCCTGGGCCACGGCAACCTTGGCGCCATGCTGCTGCGGGATGAGACCAAGTGCTTCGCCTTCCTGGCCGGCCATGAGTCCTTCGCCGCCGCCGAGGGCGCCATCGGCATCGTCCGCAACGCCAACAAGGCCCGGAAGGAGCCCCTGCGGGTGATCCTCAACGGCCTGGGCAAGGACGCCGCCCAGATTATCAGCCGCATCAACGGCTTCACCTATGTCCAGACTCAGTTCGACTACTACACCGGCGAGCTGAAGATCGTCAAGGAGACCGCTTACTCCGACGGCGAGCGGGCAAACGTCCGCTGCTACGGCGCTGACGACGTCCGTGAGGGCGTGGCCATCATGCACCACGAGGGCGTGGACGTGTCCATTACCGGCAACTCCACCAACCCCACCCGGTTCCAGCATCCCGTGGCCGGCACCTACAAGAAGGAGTGCATTGAGCAGGGCAAGAAGTACTTCTCCGTTGCCTCCGGCGGCGGCACCGGCCGCACCCTGCATCCCGACAACATGGCCGCCGGCCCCGCCAGCTACGGCATGACCGACACCATGGGCCGGATGCACTCCGACGCCCAGTTCGCAGGTTCCTCCTCCGTCCCCGCTCACGTGGAGATGATGGGCTTCCTGGGCATGGGCAACAACCCCATGGTGGGCGCCACTGTGGCTGTGGCTGTGGCGGCTGCCGAGGCTATCCGCAGCCGCGCCTGAGTTTTCAGGTCCGCGGAAAGGACTGCCTGTCATACGAAAAGAACAACCGGCCGGAGGCGATTGCCTCCGGCCGGTTGTTTCATTTGAGATGTTTCTCATTACGGAAATTGTACAGGGCGTGTCCCACTGAGCGGACACCCCGAGGAGATAGGACCATGGAAGCAGCTTCCCACTGCACAGAGGACGCGGAAAACAGAACGCTGCCCCGGCGGTGATGGGGAAGGAGCAGCTTCCCGGAAATTATTTTCCGTCCTCCTGTCCTGCGGCCGCCTGCCGTTTGGACATGCGCCACAGGGTGGTGCGGCTGACGCCCAGCTCCCGGGCAAGGTCCTTTTTCTTTTTGACCATAGGCGGCGGGGAGGGAAAATCCTGGACCGTGACGCCGGGGAAGACAGGAGCCGTGGGGGCGTTGTCGAAAAATACGTGGAGCTCGTTGAGGGTCTCCGTATCCACGTCGGAGGCGTCGTTGAGGACTACCAGCCGCTCGCAGACATTGCGCAGCTCCCGGACATTGCCGGGCCAGGTATAGCGGCGCAGCATCTCCTTGGCCTGGGCGGACAGCTGGGGAACCCGCTTGCCCAGCTCCGCGGCCATGATCCGCAGCTGGCCCTCCATCAGGGGGATTACATCGTCGGGGCGCTCCCGCAGAGGGGGAATGTAGATCTCCAGGGCGTTGAGCCGGTACAGAAGGTCGCTGCGGAAACGACCCTGAGCGATCTGCTCCTGAATGTTGACATTAGTGGCGGCAATGACCCGAACATCCACAGGGATGACCGCGGCACTGCCGATACGGCGGATTTCCTTCTCCTGAAGGACCCGCAGCAGCTTCGCCTGGAGGGCCACAGGGATCTCCCCAATCTCATCGAGAAAGATGGTGCCGTGATGGGCCAGCTCAAAAAGACCAGCCTTGCCCTCCCGGGAGGCGCCGGAGAAAGAGCCCGGCTCATAGCCAAACAGCTCGCTCTCCAGCAGCGTCTCCGGCAGTGTGGCGCAGTTGATAGCCACAAAGGGCTGATTCATGCGGCCGCTGGCGGAGTGAATGCTGTGGGCAAACAGCTCCTTGCCGGTGCCAGTCTCGCCGGTAATCAGCACGTTGGAGTTGGCCTGACTGAATTTTTTGGCGATCTCCACCTTTTTGCGCATCTCCGGATTCACGGCGATGATGTCCCGGAAGGTATACTTGGCGGCGGAACCCTTCCGCACCAGACTTTTGCGCAGCTGCCGCTCCTCCTGGAGGATCTTGGTGGCGGAGCTGGTGGTAATCAGGGTGCCGATGCCGGATTCCTCACCGGAGATCAGCTTGTACTTCACGTAGTACTTCTGGCCTCCCAGGTTGATGATGCTCTCCTCCCCGTCCCGGCAGGGTACATCCCGGCTGCCGATAAAAGTCAGCTGGGGGTTGATTTCCTGGACAGAGCGGCCCTGCCAGTTGGGCAGGAAGGCCAGCTGATACAGCCGGTAGGCCTGGCCGTTGGCCTCCAGAACACGGCCGGCCTCATCCAGTGCCAAAACGGCGTCGTCGCTGCTGTCCAGGATCATGCGGATGATATTGGACTTGGTACGCTCGGTGTTGATGGTGCGGGCGGCGTTGAGCACCTCCCGCATGGCCCACTCCAGGGTGGCTGGGCGAATGCCGATGTAGGTGCAGGGGATGCCCCGCTTCCGGCAGATGTCGCTGACGGTGCCGCCGCTGACCACAGCATCCACGCCGTCGGACTCACAGGCGTCTACGGCCGCGTAGGCGCTTTGCTCATCCACCACCTCATACAGGCGGACCTCCGCGCGGCACAGCTCGCTCAGACCAGGCAGGAGGGGCTTGAGTTCGTCCCGCTTCAAGCATACACCTATTTTCCTGGGGTGGTAGTCCTCCCGGCAGCGCAGCAGAGCCTCTAGAATATCCGTGCCGTCAAAGGCCAGGTGGGTGATGTGCTTGTCCGGATATTGGGTGCGGAGCATTCGGTAGGTGATTCCCCGGGCCAAAATGACATCATAGTTGTTCAGGCGGCTGAGAATGTCCGGGTTGCCGAATTGGTGCACCGCGTCAATGTGCACCTCGTCCGTCTGCAGATTCCGGACCAGACCCTGCACGTAGTCCACCTGATCCGGAGACGGAACAAATACGATGACGTTAACCATGACGCTTCCCTTTCCTTAGATAAGCTGCAAATTTCCGGTGGTTGCAATTTAGGCGGGTCTGTTTGCACAGGCCCGCCTAAATCATACTACAATTTTGAGATTAGCTCAAGCCGTTGGCGGCCATGTAATCAGCCTCATACTCAGTGACGTACGCGGTGGCGTCGGTGGAGTTCATGTACTGGCTGATGAGCTGGTTGGGAACCAGATACTCGTCGTTCCAGGCCTGGGTCTCGGAGACCTTCTGCAGAGCCTCGGTCCAGAAAGCCACGGCGGCGTCGCTCATGGCGGCGGGAGCGGCAACGCCGCGCCACACGGGAACTTCCACGTTCTCATAGTCGCCGATCTCAGACAGGGTAGGAGCGTCGGCCAGGTTGCCGCCGAAGCGCTCGGTGGACAGGGCCAGGACGGGGGTCAGGTCGCCGGACTCCACATACTGGGAAGCGGCGGCGGGCTTGGAGATGACGAAGTCCAGGTTGCCGCCCAGGGCAGCGGTGATGGCGTCGCCGGTGGAGTCATAGGTGATGTAGCCCATCTGGTCCTCGGTCAGGCCCAGCTCCTCCAGCAGAGCGTCGTAGGTGGCAATGTCGTCGCCCTTGGAACCGCCGATGACCACGTAGGTGCCGTTCTTGGCAGCCTCGATAGCAGCGGCAAAGTCAGTCATGTCGCTGCCGGCCTTGGCATAGTCGGTCTTGCCGGTGGCAGAGCCGCAGGAGAACAGCAGCTGCTTATCCACGGCCATGATGGCCAGAATGCGGAAGTTGGAGGAACGGTTGGCGGTGTTGGTAACCATGGGCATCAGGTCGCCGGAGTTAAAGGTCAGCAGGTTGTAGTCGGCATTGGTCTTCATGGTGGCGATCTTGTTGCGGCCCACCTCGCCGGCGCCGTCGGTTTCGTTGGACACCACGATGGTCTGACCGTTCACCAGGTCCTCGTTGGACATGATGTCACCGATCTTGCGGGAGAAGATGTCGGAACCGCCGCCGGCGGAGGAGGTGCAGGTCCAGGTAATGGTCTTGGTGGGGGTGAAGGTGCCGTCGTCGCTGACGTCGGAGCCGCCGCCGCAGGCGGACAGGGACAAGGTCAGCACCACAGTCAGTGCCAGCGCTAAGAGCTTTTTCATAATGGTTCTCCTTTTTCCAAAAAATATATTGTTCTGCCCCGGCGGATTCCGGGGATGGGGACTTACACAGAGGTGGTGGTCTTGGTACCTCTGACCTTGCGGATCAGAGCCTTGATGGAGGGCGTCAGCACCAAGGCCAGGAAGATCACCAGCAGCACCAGCTTCAGGGTGGAGTCAGTGAACACGGACAGGCTGCCCTGAGAGGCGATAAAGGCCTTGCGCATATTCTCCTCCAGCATGGGGGCCAGAACGAAGGCCAGCAGCATGGGGGCGGTGGGGAAGCCGTTCTTGTCCAGGATATAGCCCACGATGCCGGAGATAAACATGACGATGACGCCGTACATGGAGTAAGAGGTGGAATAGGCGCCCACAATGCACACGCAGGTGATGATGGGGATCATGTACTTGATGGGCACGCTGAGGATCTTGATAAGGAAGGGGATCACCAGCACGGCCACAGCCAGGGTGAAGATGTTGGCGATGTACAGGGAGGAGATCAGGCTCCAGCAGAAGTCGGGGTTGGTCTCAAACAGCAGGGGGCCGGGATTCAGACCCCACATCATGAGGCCGCCCAGCAGCACGGCGCCGGTACCGGAGCCGGGGATGCCCAGAGCCAGCAGGGGAGCGAAGGCACCGGCGGCGGCGGAGTTGTTGCCGGCTTCGGAGGCGGCGATGCCCTCAATGGCGCCGGTGCCCATGGGTTCCTCACTCTTGAACTTCTTCTGCATGGCATAGCCCACCATGGAACCGGTGGTGGCGCCGGAACCCGGCAGCACGCCTACAAAGGTGCCCAGGATGGAAGAACGCAGCACGGGAGGCAGAATCCGCTTGAAGTCATGCTTGGTGAGCATGGAGCCCCGAATGGACAGCTTCACAGCGTGATAAGTGCCGCTGGCCCGCTTTTCCTCATCGGCTTTGCGTTCGTTGACCAGCTTGATGACCTGGGCAAAGCCCACGGCGCCGATGATGAACGGAGTGAAGGTGATGCCGCCCATCAGATGAATGCTGCCGAAGTTGTAACGGGGAACGCCGGTAAGAGTATCCATGCCGATGGAGGCCACCAGGATACCCAGCATAGTGATGACAACGCCCTTGGTGGGATTCTCGCCGATCAGCCAGCTGATAGAGGTCATGGCGATCAGCAGTACCAGGGTCATCTCAGCGTAGCCGAAGTTCAGACCCAGCTTGGCAAGGCCGGAGGCAGTGATGGTCAGGATCAGGATGCCGATGGTGCCGCCGATGAAGGAGGCTGTGTTGGCTGCCATCAGGGCCTGGCCGGGGCGGCCCTTCTTGGCCATGGGATAGCCGTCCAGAGCGGTGGTGATGGCCGGGGAGTCGCCGGGGATGTTCAGCAGGATGGCGCTGAAGGCGCCGCCGTACATATTGGAATAATAGAGGGCGCCCAGCATGATGATGGCGGTGGTGGGATTGAACTTATAGGTCAGGGGCAGCAGCAGGGCAACGCCCGCCAGGGAGCCCAGACCGGGCATGGCGCCCACGATCAGGCCCAGGATGGCACCCAGGGCGCAGGCTCCCAGGTTCTCAAAGGAAAACAGAACCTGAAAACCCATCAGCAGGGAAGCAAAGTTTTCTAACATCTTCAGACCTCCTTACATCAGATAGGCGAACAGGCCCACAGGGAACTGAACCTGCATCCAGAACACGAATACGCCCAGGATCAGGGCGGCCATAAAGACCTCAATGATGATGATGGCTTTCCAAGTGGCGTGCTCCACGAATTTCAGCCACAGGAACAAATACAGCAGGCAGCTGAGGATCAGGCCGATCACATAGCAGCCGATGATGATGCCGCCGCCGCCCAGGATAACCATGAACTCATTGCGGTTGTAAATCGGGGCGTCTTCTTTGCCCCGCAGGACCTGCACCAGGCACAGCAGGCTGGTGGCCAGAAGCACCACGGCAATGATGATGGGGAAGAAGGCTGCGGTGGGCTGGCCCTCCCAGAAGCCGAAGTCCTTCAGGCCCACGCCGATGAATACCGCCGCCACAATGGCAGTGACGATGGGAATCATGGCCCTGGAATTGAATCTCGCTTTCTCCACGTGTTCTCTCCTCCTTATTTTTTGGCGCGCTTGGCAATGGCCATGCGGGAGACGGTCTTGACAGCGCGTTCAAAGGAATCCGTTGTGACGGAGCCCTTGCCGACCTTATCAAAAGCGGTGCCGTGGGCGCAGGTGGCGATGGGATAGGGCTGGCCGCCGGCCACGGTAATGCACCGCTGGAAGCCCACCAGCTTCAGGGCAATCTGGCCCTGGTCGTGATACATGGTCACCACCACGTCGAAGTCACCGGCCAAAGCACTGATGAACAGAGTGTCGGCAGAGTAGGGGCCGGTGACGTTCCAGCCGGTCTCCTTGACAACCTTCTCAATGGTGGGCTGAAGAACGTCCACTTCCTCCCGGCCGCACAGGCCGAACTCACCGCAGTGGGGGTTCAGAGCGGCCACGGCAATACGGGGCTTGTGCCCCAGGCTCTCGCCGGTGATCTCCGCCAGCTCAATGGCCTCCCGGACGGTGGTCTCGTTGATGGTGGCGCTGACTTCGCTGATGGGAATGTGGCTGGTGGTGCGGACGGTCATGAGATCGTCCATCATGTTGACCTCGCAGAAGGGGGTCGTCAGGTTGAAGGCGTGTGCCAGGTAGGTGTGCTCGCTCTCATCGTGCATGCCGGCCATCTTCATGGCGCCCTTATGGAAGGGACCGAACACAAAGCCCTCGATCTTGCCGGTCTTGCACAGCTCGATGGCGGTATCCAGCTGCTTGAGGTCGCTGGCGCCGCAGTAGGCGTTGGCCTCGCCGTAAACCACCTGATCGGGGTCCTGGTTCTTCAGATCCAGAACGGGGTAACCCTTGGCCCAGTCGCACTGGCTCAGATCGTCGATTACGTAATGGGGGACATCGCCGCCGATAACCTTCAGACCGTGCTCGAACATCCGCAGGTCACCGATGATGACCGGCCGGCAGTAATCTGCGTAGTAGTCCTTTACCGCCAGCATGGCGACCAGCTCCGGACCGACGCCGGCAGAGTTGCCCAGAAGAACACCCAGGATCGGCTTCTCACTCATAATGAAGTACCTCCGTTTTTAAAATTGATCTGCGGAGATCGTGGCTCCTCCGCCCGCTTGTTTGCTGCAATATAAAGCAAATATCATGCCATCTTGATAAGCGCAGCGGAGGGGACCCGAGAAATAGAGGTTTTTTTGTAAGTTCTGTTGAAAGGATGGTGAAAAATTAAGCAAAGTGCCGGTAGGGAAAATGACTGTATAAACGTTTTCCTCCGGAAATGAATCCGTCATTTTTACCAGTGCACAAAAAGTGCATGAAACATACGAAACATGAAGAAACAAATATGGAACACAATAAGTTTCAAAATGTTCCAACATTGAAATTGAAATGTTTCGATGTTCCACTGAATCCGGTGGGAATTGCGCGGCAAAAGGGGAAATGTAAAATTTCCATGAATCGCCCCATATACGCAAAAGCAGCGCCGGGAGGGAAGGTCTCCGTCCCGGCGCCGTCGAAATACAAAAAGGTGCATGGAAGCGCAAAAGATATTGGAAAAGGGAACTCACAGTTTCCTCCAAAGGGTCAGCATCATGGTGATAAAGCAGGCGCTGCCGCCGATCAGATTGGAGATGGGTTCGGACCAGAACACGCCCTCTACCCCCAGGAAGTTGGGCAGGATGAAGATCAGGGGCACGACCACCACCAGCTTGCGGAAGATGGAGAAGAAGATGGCGTACTTGGCCCGGCCCAGAGCGGTGAAAGTGGATTGGCCGGAGAACTGCAGGGCCATAAAGCAGAACCCGAAGAAATAGATGTGGAGCATGCGTGCCCCCACATCCACCAGCTGGGGGTTGTCGTTGAAAATACGAATCAGCTCATGGGGGAACAGGAACACCACGCCCCAGGCCACCAGAGTGTAGGTTACGCAGATCCCGGTAGTAAAGAGAATGCCCTTTTTTACCCGCCCGAACTCCTTGGCGCCGTAATTGTAGCCCAGTACCGGCTGGGCGCCGCCGGTGATGCCGTTGGCAGGCATGGTCATGACCTCCCGCACGGAGTTGATGACCGTCATGGCGCCGATGTAGATGTCGCCGCCAAGCGTACTGAGGGCTTTGTTGTAGGCAAACTGCGTGACGCCGTTGGTAAAGGACATCATGAAGTGAGACAGGCCCAGCTGTACTGTGTCCTTGAGAATGGCCGGCTGCCAGCTGACGCACTCCCGCCGCAGCTTCAGGTGGGCCCTGGGTCCCGTCAAAAACCGCATGACCCACCAGGTGGCCAGAATCTGAGAAATCACCGTGGCGATGGCCGCGCCCCGGACGCCCATATTCAGTCCAAAGATCAAAATGGGGTCCAGCACCACATTCACCGCCGCGCCGGCGGCAATGGTGACCATGCCGATGCGGCCGAAGCCCTGACAGTTGATGAAGCCGTTCATGCCCAGGCTCAGCATGGCAAACAGGGTGCCCCAGATGTAGATGGCAAAATAGTCCTTGGCGTAGGGAAAAGTGTCCTCACTGGCACCGAAGAGCCACAGAATCGGGTCCATGAAGATCACGCCGATGGCTGTCAGCACCAGGGCTGTCACCACCAGCATGAAGCAGGAGGCGCCCATGATCCGCTCCGCCTGGGCATCGTCCTTCCGGCCCCGGGCAATGGAGCAGAGGGGAGCGCCGCCCATGCCGTAGAGGTTGGTAAAGGCAGTGATGATGTTGATGAGTGGAAAGACGATCCCCACGCCTGTTAAAGCCAGGGAGGAGGCCCCGCCGCCGATCCGGCCGATGAAGAAGCGGTCGGTGATGTTATAAAGTACGTTGACCATCTGGGCGATGGTCATGGGGATGGCCATACTGAGAATGTTTCTGGCCATGCTGCCCTGACTAAAATCATGATCCTGCCCCACGAAGTGCGCTCCCTTCTCTCTGGGTCGGACCGCCGAGCGGCCCGACAAGTTTTACCATTATATCACTGTTTCTGCCTGCCGTCCACCGGCAGTTCCACTGTAAAATCCACAAAGGGAGCACGGCACCGCCGTGCTCCCTTTGTATTCGCCGCGGAAAGCGACAGGAATTACTCCATGGTGGCGAGAACGCTCTGCTCCGCCTCCAGCATGGTGGCAGTGGTGTCCTCCACGTTCATGTAGTTGTTGACCAGCAGGTTCTTCTCCAGGTAATCGGTGGACCAGGCTTCGGTCTCAGTGACCTGCTTGAACACGTCGTTCCAGTAAGCAACGGCCTCGTCGGTCATGTTGGCGGAGGCGATGACGCCGCGCCACACAGGCAGCTCGATGACGCCGTAGCCCAGCTCCTCAGCGGTGGGGGCATCCTGGAAGGGCTCGCCGAAGCGCTCGGAGCTCAGAGCCAGAACGGGGGTGATGTCGCCGGAGACCACGTATTCCTTGGAGGCGGCGGGCTTGGCAATGCCCAGGTCGATGTGGCCGCCCAGCAGAGCGGTGATGGTTTCGCTGGCGGAGCCATAGACGATGTAGCTGAAGTTGTCCTCCAGCCCCAGCTCCTGGGTCAGCATGTCGTAGACGTTCTTCTCATCGGAGGCGGTGCCGCCCACCACGATCTGAGCGCCGCCCTTGGCAGCCTCAATGACTTCCTCGAAGCTGGCATACTTGGAGCTCTTGGCGTTGGTGAAGGCCAGGTGCTTGTCGGCAGCCAAGATGGCCACGGGCTTGAAGTCGGCCATGGTGAGGCCGCCGTTGCTCAGCATGGCGGACAGGTCGCCGGTGGAGAAGCAAAGCAGGGTGGAATTGGCGTCGTCGCCCTTGGCATCCTTCACCTGGCGGCGGGAGATCTGGCCGTTGCCGTCCACCATGTTGTTGACCACGAAGGAGTTATCCATGATTCCTTCCTTGCTGATGATGTCGGTGATGGTGCGGGTGAAGATGTCGGAGCCGCCGCCGGCGCTGGAGCTGACCATGAACTCCACATTGCCCTTTACTTCAAAAGCGGCCTCCTCAGTGGTGGTGTCTCCGGTGGCGGACTCGGTGGCAGTGGTGTCGCTGGAACCGCAGCCGGCGGCGGTGGCGGCCACCAGCAGGGCGGCCAGGATGCTCAAGACTCTCTTTTTCATTTTACTTCTTCCTCCTGTACATTTTTGTTTTTACCTTTTTTAATAATTGCCTTTACCAGAGGCGTCCCCACGATGGCCAGGAACACCAGGACCAGGACCAGGGTGATGGGTCTGGTATAGAACAATCTCAAGCTTCCCTGGGAAGCAATAAAGGTTCTGCGGACGTTGGTCTCCAGGGTGCTGGACAGTACGAAGGCCAGCAGCAGCGGGGAAACGGGAATATCGTTCTTCTTGAAGATGTAGCCCAGGATGCCGCCGATCATCATCACTACCACGCCGAACATGGAGTTGGAGGTGGAAAAGGCACCCACGAAGCAGATCACCACAATGCTGGGGATCATGACGCCGACGGGCACTTTCAGCAGCTTGATCAGCCAGGGAATGGTGCAAAGGGCGATGGCCAGGGCGATGGCGTTGGAGATAAACAGGGAAGCAATCAGGCCCCAGGCAAAGTCAGGCTCGGACTGGAACAGCATGGGACCGGGGTTCAGACCCCACATCATGAGGCCGCCCAGCAGCACGGCGGTGGTGCCGGAACCGGGAATGCCCAGGCTCAGCAGGGGACCGAAGGCGCCGGCAGCGGCGGCGTTGTTGGCGGCCTCGGAGGCGGCAATGCCCTCCACGGCGCCCTCGCCCAGGGGGACCTTGCTCTTGCCGGACTTCTTCTCCACGGCGTAGCTGAGGAAGGAACCGGCAGTGGCGCCGGCGCCGGGCAGGAAACCGATGAAGGTGCCCATAAGGCCGGAACGGACGCAGGGACGGAGGATGCGCTTGAACTCGCCCTTGCTCAGCAGGCTGTTGCGCAGGGTGAGCTTCTTGCCCACTTCCTCGTCAACGCCCTTGCTCTCCTTGGGGCCGGTGGTCAGATCCAGCACCTGGGCCATGCCGATAAAGCCGATGACCAGGGGGATGAAGTTCAGACCGCCCAGCAGGTACTCATTGCCGAAGTCATAGCGGATGGCACCGGAGACGATGTCGATGCCCATGGTGGCCAGCAGGATGCCCAGGCAGGTGCAGATGATGCCCAGCAGCGGGCTTTCGCCCACCAGCCAGCTGATGGAGGTCATGGCCACCAGCATCAGCATGGCCATCTCGGAGGGGCCGAAGTTCAGACCGAAGTTGGCCAGGGCGGGCCCCAGGAACACCAGGATGATCATGCCGATCAATCCGCCGATGCAGGAGGAGATGTTGGCGGCCATCAGAGCCTGTCCGGGGCGGCCCTGCCGGGTGAGGGCGTAGCCGTCCAGAGCGGTCATAATGGCGGGAGCGTCGCCGGGGACGTTAATCAGGATGGCGCTGAAGGCGCCGCCGTACATATTGGAGTAGTAGATGGCGCCCAGCATGATGATGGCGGTGGTGGGGTTGAAGCCGAAGGTCAGGGGCAGCAGCAGGGCGCAGCCCGCCAGGGAGCCGATGCCGGGCATGGCGCCCACGATCAAGCCCAGGATGGCGCCGATCAGGGCGGCGCCCACGTTGTTGATGCTCAAGGCCACGGTGAAGCCGTGAAGCAGCATTTGCAAAGATTCCATCGTTGTCCCTCCTTGTTACAGAATCATTTCAAACAGGAGTCCCTCGGGGAAGGGGACACCCAGCCACACGGAGAAGGTGCCGTAGACGATGGCGCTGACCACCACCGTGGAGATTACGATGGTCTTGACCGGCATCTTCTCCATGACCCGCAGCCAGAAGATGTAGAAGATCAGCAGAGTGGGCAGGAAGCCGATCAGCATGGAGACAAAGAAGATGGCTACCAAAGCGATCATCAGATAGATGGCCGGCCGGTCATATTTGGCGGGAGCCATGGAAAAGCTCTTGATAAAGTAGACGATGGACGAGAGCAGCAGTACGCCGCCCACAATGGTGGGGAAGAAGCCGGACATGGGGCCGTTCTTGGGGTCCCACAGGCCGTACTCCGTGATGCCCAGATACATCCACACCACAGAGATGATGATGAAGATCAGGGCGATCAGACTTTTGCTGTTGAATTTTTTCAAGGGGCTCAATCCTCCTTTTGGTAATATACCCGAGCCTCATAGGGCCGCAGGAGTCCGCAGGATTCCTCAGGGGCGGGGTAGTTGCACACCAGCAGCTCCCAGCGCTCCGGGTCCATATCCGCCGGCTGCCAGAAGGCCGCCTGGTCACCGGAGAAGTTCAGCAGCACAAACAGCTTTTCCTTTCCGAAGGTGCGCCGGTAGGCATAGCGGGCGGTGTCATCCGGCAGGCAGTCCACAAAATCGCCGTGGACAAACACCGGAATCTGCTTGCGCAGCCGGATCAGCCGCCGGTAGTAGTGGAGCACGGAGTCCGGGTCGTCCACCTGGGCTCTGGCGTTGATCTCCAGATAGGAGGGGTTGACTTCCAGCCAGGGCTGGGTATCGGAGAAACCGGCAAAGCGGTCGCTGCTCCACTGCATGGGGGTGCGGGCGTTGTCCCGGCCCTTGACGTAGATTTTGCGCATGATCTCCTCATGGGGCACGCCCTTGGCGCTCAGGTCTGCGTAGAGGTTTACGGTCTGTACGTCCCGGTAGTTGGAGATGTCGGGGAACCGCACGTTCACCATGCCCAGCTCCTCGCCCTGGTAGATGTAGGGGGTGCCCTCCATGGTGTGGGTCATGGTGCCCAGCAGCTTGGCGCTTTCCACCCGGTAAACACCGCCGTCAGCAAAGCGGCCTACAGGCCGGGGCTGATCGTGATTGGAGAGGTAGAGGCTGTTCCAGCCGCAGCCGTGAAGGGTGGTCTGCCACTTGCTCATAATGCGCTTGAACTTTACGAAATTCCAGGGAATCAGGTCCCACTTGTCCCGGGGACCACTATCCACGGCCATGTGCTCAAACTGGAAGATCATGTTCAGCTCGTGGCGGTCGCTGCCCACATACAGCTTTGCGGTCTCCGGGGAGACGTTGGGGGTTTCGCCCACGGTCATCACATCGTAGTGAGACAGCACGTCGTCGTAAAGCTCCCGGAGATAGTCGTGGATCAGGGGACCGTTCTGATAGTAGCGGTGAGCCCGCACCAGACCTTCAACACCCTCCACAGAGGGGAAACCATCGGTTTTGGAGAGGAAGTTGATGGTGTCCATCCGGAACCCGTCGATGCCCTTGTCCAGCCAGAAGCGCATCAGGTCCTTGACTGCCTCCCGGACCTTGGGGTTCTTCCAGTTCAGGTCCGGCTGGTGCTTGGAGAAGATGTGCAGGTAATACTGACCCAGGTGGGGCACATACTCCCAGGCGGAGCCGCTGAAGTGAGACTCCCAGTTGTTGGGCAGCTGATCCGGGGTGCCGTCCTGCCAGATGTAGTAGTCGTGGTAGGGGTTGTCCCGGGACTTCAGGGCCTCCTGGAACCACACGTGCTGATCGGAGGTGTGGTTTACCACCAGGTCCATTACCAGCTTCATGCCCCGGCTGTGTAAGCCCTCCAGCAGCCGGTCGAAGTCCTCCATGGTGCCAAAGGTATCAAGAATCTCCTTATAATTGCGGATGTCATAGCCGTTATCCACGTTGGGAGAGTCATAGATCGGGCACAGCCACACCACGTCCACGCCCAGATCCTTTAAGTAGTCCAGCCGTCTCAGAATTCCGCCCAGATCGCCGATTCCGTCATGGTTGCTGTCCTGGAAGCTGCGGGGATAGATCTGATAGACAACGGACTCTTTCCACCAATTCTCGTTCATCATCCGCCTCCTTTCGCTCTGAATTTAAAGCAAATTTCATGCCATTTTTACAATCGAAGTTTATTTCCGCAAAATTTTCCGTAACGCCGCGAAAAAACCAGCAAAAGCGCACAAAAACGGAGGGCGATTTTGTGGGGTATGACCCATCGCCCTCCGCAAAAACTAGATGTGTTTTTAAGGGGCTTCTACTGCAGCTTTCAAAAATTATGTCTCATGTTGTGTCGAAAATGTTTTAATTTTGTTTCAAATTCGATTCTCTGGTTTTCCTCCACAGGGTGCTGCGGCTGACGCCCAGTTTTTTTGCCAGCTGGGCCTTGGTCTGCTTGGGGCGGACCAGCTCATATAGCCGCTGTTCTTCCTCCGTCAGCTGCGGGGCGGCCTCCTGCCGCAGTTCCCGCCGGGACTCCGCTATCAGCTCCCGCACGTCCTCGGCGGTAATTGTGCCGGTGGTGGTTAAAATGCACAGCCGCTGGCAGACGTTGCGCAGCTGCCGGACATTGCCCCGCCAGTCCATCTCCTTCAGCAGCTCTACCGCCGGCGGCTCAAAGGTCACCGGACGGCCGTCGCAGTCGAAATTCCGTGTCAAATAGGGAATCAGATCGTCCAGATCCTCCAGCCGGCTGCGCAGAGGCGGCAGCAACAGATGCAGAATATCCAGCCGGTAGTACAGGTCCTCCCGAAACTCCCCGGTAAGGGCCTTCTCCCGGATATTGACATTGGTGGCGGCAATGACCCGCACATCGATGGGGATGATTTTGTCGTCGCCCAGGCGGCGGATCTCCTTTTCCTGCAGCACCCGCAGGAGGCTGGCCTGGAGGGAGACGGGCAGCTCGCCGATCTCATCCATGAACAGCGTGCCCTTGTGGGCCAGCTCGAAAAGGCCGGCCTTTCCCTCCCGGGAGGCGCCGGTAAAGGCGCCGCCCACGTAGCCGAATAGCTCGCTCTCAATGAGATTGGGGGCCATGGCGCCGCAGTTAAAGGCCACAAAGGGCCGCTTGCTGCGGCTGCTGTAATTGTGGATGCTCTGGGCGAACAGCTCCTTGCCGGTGCCGGACTCGCCGATAATCAGCACGTCGGAATCCGTCTGGGCGAAGCGCTTGGCCTGCTCCACGGCCCGCTGAATGGGGGCGCTGTGGCCGATGATGTCCCGAAAGGCGTACTTGGCCACCAGGCCCTTTTGGTTGAGCTTCTGCCGGACGGCAATTTCCGCCTTTTGTAGGTTCTCCACGTATTGCAGCATCAACACCGTACCCTCCGGCTCCCCGTCCACGATCATGGGGTCCCGGCGGATAAGGATATCCCGCCCGCCCAGCTTGATGACGGAGCCATCTTCCTGGACAGCCAGCAGGGCCTCCGGCACCAGACCGGCGGCATCGGCGCCCACCACATTCTTTTGCCGCAGGCGCAGCATTTGGATGCAGGTGCCGTTGACCATGAGGATCTTCCCCTGGGAGTCCAGGGCCAAAATCCCCTCCTCGGTCATTTCAATGATGCGGTTGAGCAGCTCGCTGCGCTGCTTTTCCAGCTGACTGGCGGCGATGGCGGACAGGGCCTCGTTGACAGCATTGCGGGCAGCCTCCTCACCGATGGTGAAGGGGACTACATGGTAGCCCCGGGCCTGGGCGATGCGGCAGGAGGTATAGCCGCCCACCACCGTGTCGCAGGTGTTTTCCGCCTGGAGCCTGTCAAAGGCCTCCAGCACCTCATCGTCGTTGTCCACGGCGTAGCGGCTGATGTTCACATGGCACAGGTCCTCCAGCAGCTTTAGATCCACGTTGATGGTTCGGCCCAGAAACAGCGCCACATGGGCGGCACCGGGGCGGCTGGCGGCGGTGCGGACGGCCTTGAGAATGTCAATACCGGAGATAGGCACCTCGATCAGGTGGAAATTCCGCCGCTCCTGTTTCAGCACGGAATAGGCCAACCCCCGGGCAATGACGATGTCGCTGTCCCAGTAGGCGGAGCTGTCGTCCACCCGGTCCTTGGAGTGCAGGATGTCAAAGCGTACGTTGTCAGGGCAGTCGGATTCCGCTACGATGCGGTTGATAAGCCCCACCAGCTCCCGCTTTTCCGTATAGGGGACCACAAAGGTAATTTTGGTCATAAACCGGCGTCCTCCCTCCATGGATTCTGTGGACTTCAAAAGAATTATACCGGGTTCCCATACTTTTGGCAAGGGCGGCAAAACCGTATGGGCGTACTTGAAAAAAATTGCCGGAAATTCCTTTATTTCGCTTGAACAAGCTTTGTTTCCTGATTATAATAAAAATGTTACAAACTGCCCTGACGGGCGGAAAGGGGGCTTGCCCCCTTTTGCCGGAGCGTTCCGCTCCGGCGGGGGGAACGGGTCTCCGGATACAAGGAGGGAACACATATGCGGAAAAAGAGTTTGGCTCTGCTGCTGGTCCTGGTGATGCTGCTGGGTCTGGCGGCGCCGACCGCCCTGGCGGAGGAGCCGGAAGACCCCACCCTGACGGCGGAGGAGCCTGCCCAGGAGCAGGAGGAGGTCGCCGTCACCGAGACGGTGGACACCTCAGACATTGCCCTGGCGGACAACGACGAATTGTTTGCCGGATACGTCAATCAGCTGCTGTACCCCAGCCGGGGCGGCGTGTCCCTGCTGGCCAACTGGGGCAGCAGCGCCGGCGTGCTGAACGACAATGAACGAGCCATCTATAACCAGTTAAAAGGCAAGATCGAAAGCGTCGCCGCAAGCGGCGGCTCCACTGAGTTTGCCCTGGATGTCAGTTCCCTGAACATCACATGGACTGGTTCATCAGATGGATACAAGAACATAATCGATACCAGCAAAATCATTGACTGCCTGCTGGTGGACTGCCCCTACGAGCTCTACTGGTTCGATAAGACAGCCGGTGCTGCCTGGAGCATGAGCATTTCCTCGTCGGGTGGTACATATCGGTTCGCGTCCTTGACTGTAACCTTCAGTGTTGCCCAGGACTATCGGGGCGGAAACAGCACTACGGTCAATGTGTCCAAGGTTACCGCCGCAAAAACGGCGGCGGAAAATGCCCAGGACATTGTAAATCAGTACGCCGGCCTCTCTGACTACGAGAAGCTGAAAGGCTACAAGGACAAGATCTGCGATCTGGTTTCCTATAACGATCAAGCCGCAGGCAGTGGCTATACCGGCGGCTACGGCGACCCCTGGCAGATCATCTACGTCTTTGACGGGAACACCTCTACCAACGTGGTCTGCGAGGGCTACGCCAAGGCCTTCCAGTACCTGTGCGACCTGTCCCACTTTGATAACGCCGTCTGCTACACCGTCAACGGCACCATGTCCGGCGGCACCGGCGCGGGCGGCCACATGTGGAACATCGTCACCCTGGAGGGCAAGAACTATCTGGTGGACGTGACCAACAGTGACAGCGGTTCTGTGGGTCAGAACGGCGGCCTGTTCCTCAGCGCTCCCCAAAGCGGCGAATGGAACAGTGCGTATAGTTTCTCGGCAGGTTCCAAGACCATCTCCTATACCTACGATCCCGACATGATCAGCCTGTACGGCAGCCGTATCCTGTCCCTGGCGACCAGCAGCTACACCCCGCCGAAAACGGTGACCGATCTCGGCATCACGGCGACATACAATGGGAATTCCCTCAGCAATGATTCTAAGATTGACGTCCCCCTCAAGGGCGACACCAAAGAAGTGACCCTCACCGCCATGGCGACATACAGTGATGGAACAACAGGAACTGTCGATGCCGTGTGGAAGCTAACAAATGAGAGTTACTGGGGTGTTGAAATCTCAGGCAATCAGCTTATTATCCAGCCGGATGCAGGTGTTTTAGGTGATACAATTAGCATCGGGGTCGCTGCGTCCTATGGCGGACAAACAGCTTACTTTACCCTCTATTTAGTTAAGGACTCGGCTATCGTTACTTCCTTCGATATTTCCGGATCTGACAGCATTACTATCCCCAACAGCGGCGACAATACCGCCGAATATGACATTACCAATGTCTGCGACCAGTACGGCGGGACGATGAGTGTCCCCGATAATGTCCAGTGGTCCATCGCCGACGTGAAAGGCGTCAGCGTGGACAGCAACGGCGTGGTCACCG
>CATZYY010000003.1 GCA_958426425.1 uncultured Oscillospiraceae bacterium | reverse complement strand
TTTTCGGGGGTGTTTGGCCCCCTGAGAGCCGGCCGAAAAAAGTACTAGATAAAGGGAGGTGGTCGCAAGCGCCCACCTCCCGCCCACAAAGCCCCGCAGTGCGGGGCTTTCCAGGTTCCGGCCTAGGTGGTCGGAATATGCGATTTTGAAGAAACGAGGTGGTCGGGATGAGCAAAAAGCCCGATGTTGCAAGGGATTCCGCTGTGTCGCAGGAAAACAGAACTGTTTTGCCGGGGGACTCCCATGAGAATAAGACTCGGACTGCGATTTGGCTTTCTCCTGGGGTCATTCGCCGTATGGATGGCTGGCTCCAGGAGGACAACTGTAAAACACGAAGCGAGTTCATCGAAAAGGCTCTCAGATTTTATATGGGGTATCTTGCGGCAGAGGATACCTCCGAGTTTTTGTCGCGCGCTTTGGTGGATACGCTTCGCGGGATCGTGGCCGACAACGCAAACCGTCTCCGTAGCTTGATATTCAAGTGGTGTGTGGAACTCAACATGATGGGACATACCATCGCCGCGCACTTCCATACGGCCCCCATCAACCGCCGCGAGCTGCGCGGTTATGCTGTGGACGAAGTCATGCGCACCAATGGCCAGATCAGCTTCGACGATGCGCTGGACCAGCAGAGGCGGTTGGAAGATGACGACGCATGGCACGGATCGTATTGATCGCACCATATCTCAAAGGCGGCAGGGACGCGGCACGTCTGTCCAACCGGATGCACTACTTCGCAACAAGAGAAGGAGTGGAGCTGCTGACAGATGAGCACGGCGGACTCCGTGCTACGAAAAAACAGCAGGCATATATCCGGCGGCTCATCCACACCTTCCCGGAGGCTGAGGACCTGCTGGAATATGACGACTACCGGGATCAGCCAACGAGAGAACGAGCCAATGAATTCATCCGTCAAGTGCGAGAGAGCTTCGTGGAGTCATTGGATCAGCGGGAGAATTTCCTGGACTACATCGCTCACCGCCCCGGTGTCCAGCTGCAGGGTGAGCACGGCTTGTGGGACGCCCATGGAAAGGTGCATAATCTCGCGGCGGCAGTCCGGGAGGTGGCAGAGCACCCAGGAAATGTGTGGACGCCGGTGATCGCACTGCGCCGGGAAGACGCGGAGCGATTGAGTTATGATAACGCCGCCAACTGGCAGGCGCTGGTTAATGCCAGCATCTGTGACATTGCCCGTGCCTTCAAAATCCATCCGGATCACCTCCGCTGGTATGCCGCCTTTCATCAGAAGGAAAAAAGCGTCCACATCCACATTGTGGTATTCTCCACTGATCCCAAAGAAGGGTATCTCACAAAGCAGGGCATCCGGCAGCTCAAGTCCGTATTCGCCCGCCAGATCTACCGTCAGGGGCTCATCAGCGTCTATGAGGAGCAGACGATGTGGCGTGATCAACTTGGGAAAGAGACGGCGAATGCCATGGTGGAATCCATCCGACAGATAGCCAGCGGCACCATTCAGAACAAGCGGCTGGAAAAGCTGACGTTGGAGCTGGACGAGCAGCTCCGTCACGTCAAAGGGAAAAAGGTCTATGGGTATCTTCCGCCCGATGTGAAGCTCACGGTGGATCAGATCGTCGAGGAACTGGTCCAGGACCCGCGAGTTGCCGAAGCCTATGAACTCTGGCAGCAGCTGCGGGAAAAAGTTCTCAGCACGTATTCCAAAGACCTCCCGCAGCGCCTCCCGCTGTCTGCACAGAAGGAATTCAAAAGCGTGCGCAACATGGTCATCCGGGAAGCGCTGCGGATGTCACAGGAGTTGGTCCGGACAGAAGCCGAAGAGGTAGCCGATGAGATTGTGCCGGACGTGACAGTAACCGATGACCCGCTGAAAGCTGACAGCGAGACGTCGCCTCCTCTGTTCAGTAAGGAGCGACGGTATTGGGCGGCCAGGAAGTACCTCCGCGGCAGCGATACCACACCACCGGATTACGGGCGTGCGGTTCACCTTCTCCTGATAGAGGCTGACGAAGGGAACGCTCAGGCCATGTGCGACCTGGGGCGTGTCTACCGCGAGGGCCTCCTGCCGGGGAGTGGTCCTGACCCGGAAAAGGCGCGGGAGTGGTATGCAAAGGCGCTGGCAGCTTTCCGGGAAAAAGAACAGGCGGCGCCCAGCAGCCGGACGGAGTATAAGGTCGCAAGGATGTATGCCGACGGCCTCGGTGTGGAGGCAGATGATGCGGAGGCGGAACGCTGGCTCCGCCTGGCTGCCGAAAAGGAGAATCCATTTGCACAGAATGCACTGGCCTCTCTGCTGCTCAAGCGGGGAAAGGCGGAGGAGGCTGCGCACTGGCTGGAGCGGGCGGCGAAGCAAGGAAACCCGGCGGCGCAGTACGCCCTGGGCAGATTGCATCTGCTGGGGACTGGTGTCCCAGAAGACTGGGATCTCGCCATGGAGCTGCTGGGCCGGTCCGCTGCACAGGGAGATAGCCGCGCGGCGGAGCTGGCAAAGGAGCCGGAGCGGGTGTCCTTGTTGCCGGCGGCGATGGCAGTCACCAGGATGTTCCATCACATGAGCCGGATCTTCGAGCATAACTGCAAACAGGATCAAGTCTTTCAGGGACTCCAGATTGACCGAAAGCGGTGGCGGGAGCTGCAGGAACTGCGGATCGCAATGGGTCACATGCCAGATGATCATGAGGAGCCCCGCATGAATTTCTAGGATAAGAGAGGAGGAATCTCTAAATGGGGACCTTTGTCTATTTCACAGAAGAACAAAAACGGCAGGCCAATGATGTGGACTTGGAGGCATACCTGCACCGACGGGGAGAGAAACTGCTCCCATCCGGACGGGAAAAACGCCTGGCGTCAGATCGGAGTATCACAATCCGCGGTAACGAGTGGTTCGACCATGAGACGCAGACCGGAGGACATACGGTGGATTTTCTCCGCATCCATTATCAGATGTCTTTTCCGGAAGCAGTACAGGAACTGCTGGGAGGACATCAGGGTCAGGTATTCCCAGCCGTGAAGAAGAAAGATGTGCAACCCAAGTCGTTTGTACTCCCACCGTCGAATTCCAATATGAGGCGGGCCTTCGCATACCTGATTCGGCAGCGTCATATTGACCGGGATGTGCTGATCGAATTTGTGAGAACCAAGCTGATCTATGAGGATGCGGGTCATCACAATGTTGTATTCGTAGGTAGAGATAAGAGCGGCACTGCCAAGCACGCGCACATGCGTAGCACCAATAGCTGGGGTGATCCCTTCCGCCTGAACGTGGAGGGGTGTGATCCTGGATACAGTTTCCATTATGACGGGAAAGATGGGCGCCTCTTTGTGTTTGAGGCGCCCATTGATTTATTGTCGTACATCTCCCTGCACCCGGACCGGTGGCAGGAACACAGCTATGTGGCCTGCTGCGGGACCTCCGCCATTCCGGTGATCACATGCCTGGATCGGATGAAGAATCCGGAGGAGGTGGTGCTGTGCCTGGACAATGACGAGGCTGGCCGTAAAGCCTGCCGGCGGTTGGAAGAACAGCTCACGGGAAAATACAACATCTCGATCCGGCGGGAGCTGCCGGCACAGAAGGACTGGAACGACGATCTCTGCGCGATGAGGCGGGAGCATGTTCCTGGAATGACGATGGAGGCGATGAACAGGTGAACGAAAGCGCATGGACCCTGATTGGATTTGCTGCTGTTATGGTTATCGTGATCGCTGGTCTGTCTATGATCTCCCAGCACTACACTTTGAACATCAAAAGCCGCACTGTGGGCGATGGACAGCATGGTACGGCCCGTTGGGCGACCAAGCAGGAGATCCATCGTACCTATCACTTGGTGCGCTATGACCCACAGGCTTGGCGTAGAGGAAAAGACCTGCCGAAGATACAGGGCATCATCGCAGGCAGCGTAGGGAGGAACCCGACTCCCATCGAGTTCAAGATCAGAAAGAAGAAAATCACAATTCATGTCGAGCAGCTCCCCTTCCAGAAGCATAAGTGCATGAAGGCGATTGTGGATGGTGACGACATCCACTGTTTGATGATCGGTGCCAGCGGCGCCGGTAAAACAGCTTATTTTTTGTATCCTAATCTGGAATACACCTGTGCCACGGGAATGAGCTTTCTAGCCCTGGACAGCAAGGGAGACTTGGCTAGGAACTACGCAACCATTGCCAAAAAATACTATGGTTACAGAATCTCCATCATTGACCTACGGAACCCTACGCGATCGGATGGAGACAGTCTCCTGACGCTGATCAACCGATATTCAGACAAGGCGCGGGCGGAGCCGGACAATTTGGGATATAAGGCCAAGGCAGAAAAGTATGCGAAGATCCTTGCAAAGACGATTATCAACCAAGGCGGTGAATCTGGGCAATTTGGTGAGAACGCATATTTTTACGATGCCGCGGAAGGCGCTCTTGCTGCCATGACGCTGCTCTTGTCGGAATTCCTTCCCCCTAAAAAGGGCGAGGCCGATGTGCGGCACATCATCTCGGTATTTAAGCTGACGCAGGATCTTCTGGCGCCCAGCCAATTTAATCAGGAGAAAAATGGATTTCAGGCTCTCATGGATCTGCTCCCGCCGACGCATAAGGCAAGATGGCTGGCGGGCTCCGCCCTCAATGCCTCGGACCAGACTATGGCATCCGTCATGTCCACGATTTTGTCTCGCCTTAATGCGTTCCTGGATACCGAGATGGAGCAGATACTCTGTTTTGATAACTCCATTGATGCGGAGACCTTTTCCTCAGAAAGATGTGCGATTTTTTTGATCCTGCCGGAGGAAGATCGAACGAAGAACTTCATGGCGACACTCATGATTCAGAACCTATCCAACGAGCTGTTTGCCATTGCGGATAGGAATGAAGGAAAGCTGAAAAATCGTGTTGTGTTTTTCTGTGACGAGTTCGGTACCATGCCGCCATTTGATGTCATGGCGCTGTTCTCAGCTGGCCGGTCCCGGAAGCTGACGATGGTGCCCATCATCCAGAGCGTCGCGCAGCTGGAGGACAACTATAAGAAAACTGGCAGCGAAATACTGATTGATAACTGCCAGCTGACGGTTGCCGGCGGCTTTACCCCTCAAAGCGAAACGGCGGAGTCGGTGTCTCGTGCCCTGGGAAACCGCACAGTCCTCTCCGGCAGTGTTTCCAGAGGGAAAAACGATCCCAGCCAGTCGCTGCAGATGATGGAGCGACCGCTGATGTCACCGGATGAATTGAAGTGCATTCCGAAGGGGCATTTCATCGTGATGAAAACTGGCACTCATCCTATGCAGACAAGGCTGCCGCTCTTCCTGGACTGGGGCATCACATTCGATGAGCCCTACCAAATGCCGGAGAGAGCGAATCGTAAAATTGCCTATGCGAATAAAGAGGATCTGGTCAACAGCATCATGGCCAGCAGGCCAGGCCGCGGATTCTATAACACCAAGCGGGAGGGGATGATATGAGCTATTTCGATGCGGTCTATGCGGACCATGAGCTGTCCCCTCGCGCAAAGACGGTCTGTATGTATCTCCATGACCGTGCCAACAGGGAAGGGGAGAGCTGGTATGCCATCAATACTATTGCTTCAGATCTTGGCCTCTCCCGCTCCACAGTAAAACGCGCCCTTGGCGATCTCGTTCACCGGGGGCGCGTGGAGAAAAAGCCGAGGTATCGGAAAAACGGGGGACGGACATCTAATCTCTACCGTGTGCTGTGAACAAAAGGGGGCAATTTTTCACCAAGGGGAAATTGCGCCCTTTTGTTGGACCAGGGGCCGGGTCATCATGGCCCACCCAGAAGGCCCAATAGAAGGTATGATTATATTCAGAGGATAACAACATGGGGCAGGAGAAGCTCAGATCCGCATTTTGGTAAGCAGTTCCCAATAATCAATGGTAGAATAATAGGAGGTTAGATAATCATCATCGCTGCTTTGGTTAACCTGAGGCGATAAATCAATCCGCTCTTGTTGACTTTCCATTTTAATTGCCTTACATTCACTTTCAAATGTGCGCGATTATAGTACTGTACTGATTGAAACCGGATTCTTCCCAAAAACATCAGATTACTTGTTCTCTCTGCGATCTAATGCATATAGCTCTAGATATGAAATGCTATGTCTGTACCACATTCTGCGGCAAAACAATTGACAGTAATGTTGGAAAGAGACATGATTCCCGTGCTTTGATAGACCATCAGTTTATCCGTCCCCAAGTTTTCAACTGTCAGGTTTCCTGTCCTTGCTTTAAAAGTGGCCTATTTGGGAGAATGTTCGGACGGGAGTGTTATAGAAAATTAATTTGAACAAGATTTTCTCCAACAATAGAGTATTCATCACCTTGCTTGACTTCTATTCTGCCTATTTCTGCTAAAACAAAAAAGCTTGTTATCCCGCTTAGCGACACATCAGCAAGGAATGAATTTGCGTTAGAGTTGGCAGGAGTTTCATGGCTGGTGGATAAACTTGAAGGCGGGGGCTTGACTGATCGGAAGAGGGTTGATTTGTAGACGAACAGGCAACCAGGATACTTGTTGATAAGGAAACGGCAGATAACATGAAAAACATTTCTTTTCATAACGATTTCCTCCAAAACAGCAATGTTTCATATGTCAAAAAATTATCATTTTGACATATGAAATTTATTCAGTAAATAAAATGTTGGGATAAAAGCAAAAGAAAAAATAACAAAATTGTCAATTTTGAAATAGTAAAGAGCTGGTTTGAAGTTATTTTATTTAGTTCTTTCAATATATGAACATTCTCTTAGGCTGTGTAACTGAGGACATTTATTGTAACAGCAAACATTATATTTACCTTTTCGTTTACACTGAAAAACAGATTGGAACTTCCGCACATGGATCACCGCAGCTAAAATATGTTTGAAAGAAGGTGTCCCCATGTTATCGGTTCAAAAAATGCTGCTGTTTCTATGCTCGGCGGCAATGACAGTAAACCTTACCGCTTGTGGAGCGGATGGTGTATCGCCGTCTGACCCGGAATCGTCTCAACCACCTTCTCAGTCCAAGGAGATCTCCAAGCAGCCGTCTGATGCGCCCCAAGGCGAAACTCTTACGGTTACCCAGGGGACAGAGACCTACCGAGGCTTCCAGATGGACAATGTACTCCATGCCCCGGAGGGGGACATTCATTATCACATCTATGTTCCGGAAACCTACGACGGCAGCGAACCCTATGCACTTTTTCTTACCCTGCCGGGCTATGAGGGCCTGTACTTCCAGGGCATGGGGCAGAACTTATATAGCGAGAACTTTGCTTTTGAGGCGCTGAATTACAACGACCACATGATTGTGGCTGCCCCGCAGCTCAGCGACTGGGGGGAGACTTCCGCTGAGCAGACGATCGCTCTGACGGAGTATCTGCTGGGTCATTACAACATCGACCAGGAGCGGGTGTATACAGAGGGCTACTCCGGCGGCGGAGAGACCATGTCGCAGGTTATGGGGATGAGGCCCGATTTATTTACTGCCTATCTCCAGTGTTCTTCTCAGTGGGACGGGGCCTACGAGCCGGTAGTGGAGGCCAGGGTGCCGGTGTATTTTGTCATCGGGGAGAGCGACGAGTATTACGGTTCCGGGCCGAGCCAGGAGGCATACGATTCCTTGCATGAGCTGTACGAACAGGCAGGTCTGTCCCAGGCGGAGATCGATCAACTTCTGGTTCTGGACATCAAAGATGCGGATTATTTCCGCGATGGAGGTGCGCCTAATCAGCACGGAGGTGGAAATCTGTTTGCACAAGACCCCGAGATCATGGGCTGGCTGTTTAAACAGTAATGTAACAATATAATCCAAAGGAGGTGACCCTGTGGCGAAGAAATGGATTACGGATCTGGCGATGACAGTCCTTCTACTACTGCTGATGGCCTACTCTCTGGTGGGGGAAGTCCTGCATGAGTGGATGGGAATCACCATGCTGGTATTGTTCCTTCTCCACCATATCTGGAATCGAGCCTGGTATAAAAGCATTGGACGAGGCAGGCCATCTCCGTATCGAGCAGTCCAGACCGCACTGAATCTTTTGCTTTTTGCGGTAGTGCTGGGGATGCTCCTCAGTGGCCTGATTCTGTCCCAGCACATTTTGGATTTTCTGCCCTTGCAGCGTGGCGAAACCATTGCCCGGACGCTCCATCTGCCCCTTTCCTATTGGGGGTTTCTGCTTATGAGTCTGCACCTGGGCCTGCATTGGAGCGGCATTATGAATACAGTCCGCCGACGCCTGCATATACAGGACGCGTCCAGAAACCGGGTGCTGCTCCTTCGGTTGCTGGCTGCGGTGCTTGTGGGCTATGGCCTCTATGCGTTTGCACATTACAGGTTTTCTGATTACCTGCTTTTACGGACCCATTTTATATTTTTTGCCCCGGATCAGACAGCGACGCGGTTTGTGGTGGATCACCTTGCTGTGATGGGCTTATTCGCATGTGCAGCTCACTACGGCGGGATGGGCCTGCGCCGCTTTTCAGGCAGAAAGAAGGAAAAATGATGATCAGCAAAGTACTGACTGCTGGCGCACTTGTATTGGCGCTGGCGCTTTCCGGCTGCGGAGAAGGCCATACCGTGCCGTCCGGCCAGGAGGAACAAGGAGGAGCGGCCATGGAAACGGAGTTTACCGTAGATACCCCCATCCAAACAGTCATGGATGACCCGGTGTTTGACGACTATGGCCGCCTGCTTTTTCCTGTGGATACAGGCTACTGGAGCGGCGAAACCCTGGGGGACCTGCGGTTGACCTATTACAGCCACATTGACCCTGACGAGACCGTTGAGATTGTCAACACTCTGAAGGAGCGGGCTCTGGATGGCGAGACGATTTTCTACGATATTTACACCGAGGAGGAAAAGGCAGCCGATCCCGATAAGGAAGATACCGGGCTGTTCTTTTTCAAGGGAGACCCAGGAGCGCGTTTTGCTGTGTGTAATGCAGGCGGCGCCTTTGCCTATGTGGGCGCCATGCACGACAGTTTCCCCCATGCCCTGGAGCTATCCAAGCAAGGCTACAACGCCTTTGCCCTGATCTACCGCCCTGGCGCACAGACGGCCTGCGAGGATCTGGCCCGGGCCATCACCTTTATTTTTGATCATGCCGAGGAGCTGGAGGTGGACACCAGCTGCTACTCACTTTGGGGCGGCTCGGCGGGTGCACGGATGGCGGCCTGGCTTGGCACCTATGGCCCTGCGGCGTTTGGCGGCGATGACCTGCCCCAGCCTGGAGCGGTCATCATGCAGTACACAGGGCTGGGCGAGTATTCCCCCAGCGACCCGCCCACCTATGCCTGTGTGGGAGATCAGGACGGGATCGCCAGTTGGCGCGTCATGAAAGCGCGGCTGGATGCGCTGTCAGCCCTTGGTATCGACACGGAATTCCATGTGTATGAGGGACTGGGCCACGGCTTCGGCCTGGGAACCGGCACTTCTGCGGAGGGGTGGATTGATGACGCCATTGCATTTTGGAGTCGGCAAATGGATTGAGAAAGCGTTTAGAAGGAGGATCTATGAGATTTTTACCACTTCTTTTGACCCTGGCAATGACACTCGGGTTGTCAGCCTGCAGCGAGGCGGAACCATCCGTATCGACCTCTCAGCCTTCGCAAGGTGTAGTTTCTAATCAGCAGGAAGCGGATGGCAGCAACATTTTGATTGCATACTTTTCTGTCCCTGAAAATGTAAGCACCGATGATGTGGACGCAGTCTCCGGAGCAAGCATCGTTGTGGACAATGATGAAGTGCTGGGGAGTACAGAGTATGTGGCGCAGGTGATTCAGCAAACCATCGGCGGCGATCTGTTCCGAATCGAAGCGGCGGAGCCGTATCCATTGGATCACGAGCCACTTGTGGATCAGGCCGCGGAGGAACGGGACAACCAGGTACGCCCGGAGCTTACTTCCCATGTGGATCATTTCGAGCAGTATGAAGTCATTTTATTGGGCTACCCCATTTGGTGGGGGGATATGCCAATGCCTGTCTATTCATTTTTGGAAGAATATGATTTTGGAGCAAAGGTCATTATTCCTTTTATCACACATGGAGGCAGTGGTGCGGCCGGCACCATAGATACCATTTCTCAACTCCAGCCGGGAGCGCTGATTCGGGATAACGCCCTGGTGCTCTCTCGCGGCGATGTTGCCGGCAGCGCAGAGACAGTATCCGACTGGGCGTTGGGTCTTGACCTCGTTTCTGATTCTGACCTACCAGGCACAGGAGACGGAAATACCGTCCTGACAGCTGCGGTGGACCCCCATAGCCAACAGGTATTTTATCTGTGGGAAGAAGGAAATGTACCTGCCGTTACGGAATATACCGTAAACAACGGAAATTACTCTGACAATCCTGATTTTCGCCCTTATGTGACCTCCTTTCCCGTGCCGGATGGGACCGAAATCAAAGGCGCAGTGTTGATCTGCGCGGGAGGAGCATTCCAGTACCGGAGCGACCAGTTTGAAGGAACGCCGGTTGCGGAAGCCCTGAGCCAGTTGGGGTATCAGAGCTTTGTGGTGGATTATCGTCTCCGACCCTATACGCAGGAGGAAGGAGCGCTTGATCTGGCCCGTGCGGTACGCTTCGTGCGTGCCCACGCGGAAGAATACGGCGTTGACAAAAAAGACATCGCGGTTATGGGGTTCTCCGCCGGCGGTATCCTGGCGGGTGAAATGCTCCGTAATTTTGATGGTACCGTCAGCCCTACCACGCTCGCCCCAGACTACATACCTGACGAGTTGGACGCAGTGTCTGCCGATGCAGCGGCAGATGGTATGATCTACGCTTTTTATGGCCGGCTGAGCGTTGGGACAACCGATGTGGAGTCTCTGCGGGAAGCAGAGCTGCCTCCGACCTTTTACTGCTATGGAACGAGAGACCCTTTTTATGATCAGTTCCTTGCCAACGCAGATGCAGCTGAGGCTGCGGGAGTAACAGTGGAGCGCCTGCAGCTGGACGGAATGCCGCACGGGTTTGGGGATCAGGGGGGGCTGGATTGATTCCTATGACCTCTTTCTGACCGATATATTCCAGAATAACTGAATCCACTGTTTTTGATAGAACGAAGGTGTGAACATAACAATGCACAAGAAAAAGAAGTGCTGCACCCCGGTCCGGCGCCATCCGCTTTGCGAAAAAATGATATGCGGTTTGATTGCGGTCCAATGTTTGATTCTCACTTGTTTTGCTGCGGGCGAGGTATCTGTTCCCCAATCTGTAAATGAGCCGGAATATCATGGCGGTTTTTTGACAGAGCAGGTTTTGAGCGGTGCGGACGGAGACATTCATTACAGCTACTACCTCCCGGAGAACTATCGTGCTGACGGTGCCTATCCCTTGGTGGTAGCCATGCCTGGGTATGATATGATGTGGTTTGGCGAGCAATCCTCCGGCAGCAATTTGAACTGGAACGGATTCCTGGCCTGGACGGAACTGGATGAAGATATGATCGTAGTTTCAGCCCAGCTTACCGACTGGGGTGAGAAGTCCGCACGGCAGGCCATTGAGCTGACAGAGTACTTTGTTCAAAACTTTGCCGTGGATAAAGACCGGATCTATGCCGCAGGGTATTCGGCGGGCGGTGAAACCATGTCTCAGGCAGTTTCCATGCGCCCCGACCTGTATGCCGCATATCTGCATGGAGCCTCCCAGTGGGACGGGACCTACGCACCTCTGGCGGAGCAGCAGGTGGCAGTTTACATTTTTATGGCGGAACATGATGAATATTATGGTTCTCAAAAAGCCCGGGATGCTTACCGCAATTTAACTGACGCTTACAGAGAAGCAGGCGTGGAACCGGAGATCATAGAACGGCTTTTACGGCTGGAAATCCCGGGGGATGACTATTTTAATGGTCTGGGCATTTACAATTATCACAGTGGAGGAAATGTGCTTTTTGATGATGAAAACATTCTGAACTGCATTCTTTCGGCTCAGAAATCCACAGGAAGCAGTCAAACTGGTACCGGCTTTTCCGATGTGGCAGCGGACGCTTGGTATGCTGAGGCAGTGGAGTATGTTCGGGACAACGGGCTTATGAGCGGCACCAGCGCCACTACATTTGCCCCCAATGACACCATGACCCGGTCCATGCTGGCCACCACGCTCTATCGTGAGGCCGGAAGTCCCGCGGCCTCCGGTAGCGATGCCTTTACGGATACCCAGGAGGGTGCCTGGTACGCCGATGCGGTCCTCTGGGCTTCTCAGGAGGGAGTCATCAGCGGCTACGGCAACGGCCTGTTCGGAACCAATGACCCGGTCAGCCGGGAGCAGATTGCCACCATCCTTTGGCGGTATGCCGGAAGCCCCAGTGCCGATACCGGGCAGGACTTCGCGGATGAAAGCGAGATCGCTTCCTATGCCGCAGTGGCGGTGGACTGGGCAAGAGCCAACGGCGTCGTGAATGGTGCCAACGGTAACCGCTTCCTGCCCCGAAACAGCGCTTCCCGGGCAGAGGTGGCTGTAATGCTGTGCAATTACCTGACTCAGAGGTAAAAAGAACATTGGGCTGTGTATGGATCGGGTTGCCAAAATACAAATCATGCGATACATTTGAGGTACACTTTGCGGCAGGAGGCGTGTGTAATGGAATATCGGAAACTTGGCCGGACGGGCCTGCTGGTCAGCGAGATTGGCATGGGCTGTGAGGGCTTTGTGGGCAAGCCCTATTCGGAAGTGGAGAAGATGGTGGATGCCATGGAGGCAGGCGGGGTCAACTGTATCGACCTCTATACGCCTAATCCGGAGTTTCGCTCCAATCTGGGCCATGCCCTACGGGGGCGGCGGGAAAAATTTATCCTTCAGGCTCACCTGTGCACCATTTGGAAGGATGGCCAGTACAAGCGTACCCGGGATTTGGCAGAGGTGCGGGAAGGATTTGACGACCAGCTCCATCGGCTGGAGACAGACCATGTGGAGATTGGCATGATCCACTATGTAGACTCTATGGCAGACTGGGAAGCCGTGCGGGACAAGGGTGTGCTGGACTACGCCCGGGAACTGAAAGCACAAGGCGTTATCCGCTGCATCGGTTTGAGCAGTCACAACCCGGAGGTAGCTCTGGAAGCGGTACACAGCGGAGCCATTGAGGTACTCATGTTCAGTGTCAATCCCTGCTATGACCTTCAGCCCGCCGGAGAGGATGTAGAGCAGCTCTGGAATGAGAAGAACTACGAACAGCCTTTGGTGAACATGGACCCTCAGCGGCAGGAGCTGTATGAAACCTGCCAGCGGCTGGGGGTGGGTATCACGGTGATGAAAGCCTTCGGCGGAGGCGATCTGCTCAGCCCGGAGCTGTCCCCGGCAGGAAAGGCTCTGACCCTCTATCAGTGTCTCCACTATGCTTTGTCGCGGCCTGGTGTGGCCTCCGTTATGTCCGGCGCCCGGACACTGGAGGAGCTGAATACCAGCATCGGCTATGAAAGCGCCCCGGCGGAGGAACGGGACTATGCCGCCGCTTTTGCCGCTCTACCCAAGATCAGCTGGGTGGGCCATTGTATGTACTGCGGCCACTGCGCTCCCTGCCCGGTAGGCATCGATGTGGCCAGCGTCACCAAGTTCCTGAATCTGGTTCAGGCGCAGGGAGAGATACCGGAGACCGTGCGGGAACACTATGCCGTCCTTCCCCACCACGGCGGGGAGTGCTTATCCTGCGGAGCCTGTGAGAAGCGGTGCCCCTTTGGGGTGCCGGTCATAGAGAATATGCGCCGGGCGGCAGAGATATTTGGAACGTGAAGTGCAATGCGCGGACAGACGATATGCCTGCCCGCGTATTTTTCTTGCCATTTTAGGCAAAAGACAGTAAAATAATTTTGAAACAGGGCCCGAGGCATGGGCGGAAAGGCGGTGGCGTATATGATGTATAATCCTCAGCTGGAGACCTTCCTCCGGGTGGCGGATGCGGGGAGCTTCAATAAAGCGGCGGAGGAGCTGTTCATTACGCCGCCGGCAGTCATCAAGCAGATCACCTCCTTGGAGGCAGGGCTGGATCTCCAGCTTTTTGTCCGCAGTCCACGGGGCCTGAAGCTCACCGAGGCGGGCAAATCGATCTACCGGGATGCCCAGTATATCATCCAATACTGCAAGGACTCGGTGGTGCGGGCCAAGAACGCCGCTGAGGAGGGGGACAAGGTCATCCGTATCGGTACCTCCCCCATGACGCCGGGGCAGTTCCTGCTGGATTTGTGGCCCAGCCTCCACCAGCATTGCCCGGACATCAAGTTCCAACTGGTGCCCTATGAGAACACCCCGGAGAACGCCAGAGAAATCTTACGCAATCTGGGACAGAACATCGACATCGTGGCCGGTCCCTATGACCAAAATCTGCTGGATACCCGCCAGTGTGCCGCTCTGGAACTAAGCCGCGAGCCAGTCCGCTGCGCTGTATCCATCTACCACCCGCTGGCCGCCAAAGAGCGCCTGACGGCGGATGACCTCCACGGGGAGAACTTCCTGATGATCCGCCGGGGTTGGAACCACTATCTGGACCAGATGCGGGACGAGCTGTGGCGGGATCACCCTCAAGTCCACATTGTGGACTTTGACTTCCTAAGTATCGACATCTTCAATCAGTGTGAGAACTCCAATGATATTCTCATGACCATCGACAACTGGAAGAATATCCACCCGCTGCTCAAAACCATCCCAGTGGATTGGGACTATACCGTTCCTTTCGGCCTGTTCCATTCCCCCAAGCCCTCCGCTACGGTGAAGCGATTTCTCAAGGCGGTCAAAACGGTGTACGAGCTGTAACACAAAGGTATATACTGCATAACTTTTCGAGACTTCTGCGGAGGTCTCGATTTTTTTATAATAAAGGCACAAAAGGAATCGCCCTCGCGGGGCGAACGCAGAGGTGTGCCATGAATAATTTTATCTTTGAAAACGGAACCAAGTTTCTCTTTGGTGGGGGCTGTGTGAAGGAATACCTGGCCAGCTTTCTGGCTGGATATGGCCCCAGCGTACTGCTTGTTACGGAGGAATCGGATCACCGTTCCCATGCGGTGGACGAGGTGCGGGATATTCTGCGCCGGAGCGGGAAACAGACGACGGAATACGCAATGGGTCCATTTTGCCCCCGGTATGAGCAGGTGCAGCGGGCGGCCAGGCTGTGCCGGGAACGCCAGGTGGATTTGATTTTAGGTGTGGGCGGCTCCGCCGTGATGGACGGATGCAAGTCCACTTCTCTGGCAGCAGTGTGCCGAGGCGATCTGTGGGAGAACTTCGGAGAATTGCAGGGCGTGGTGGATGTGCCGCCCCTGCCCATAGGCTTTGTGGCCTCCCATCTGGAGGTTGGAGCCGTCAACGGCGCGGCGGGGTTGATCCATGAGAGCCAATGTGTCTGGAGGGACTACCCTCCTTGTGATCCCCAATTTGCCCTGCTGGACCCGTCCTGCACCCGTGAATTATCCCGCCGGTCGTTCACTGCTCAAGGGTTCTCCGCTCTGGCTGGAGCGTTGGAGGCATACCTGACGCTGGCGGATGGAATGGGCGTTTCCCGGGAACTGCTGGAGACTTTGATGCGAGGCATGATTCAGGATCTGCGCGCTTGCCGGAATGCTTCCTGCAAAGAGGATACCCGGAGTAACCTGATGTGGCGATGTGCCCTGTGGGGGAGCCGGTTCTTCCAGCTGGGACGACGGTTCTCCTTTCCGGCCTTGCCGGTGCGGGAGGCGGCCATCCTCGCAGCATCGACCTGGGAAGAATACACAGGGGCGCTGTCCGTTCTGCTACTGGCCGATTGCCGTCATGAAGCGGAGCAGCATCCCGCCGTTCTGGCTCAGTTGGCCCGCCGTGTGTGGGAGACTGATGACACGGGACGCTTCGATCAGAAAACGGCCCAGGCCGGTGTCCGCGCTTTTATGGAATTTCTGCGGGAATTGGAGCTGCCCACGGAGTATTCGGAATTGGACGATGCTCTGCGGTGTCATTTGAAGCAATCCGCCTCTGCTCAAAACCTTTTGGTATATACTGCGTAACGAATCGGAACTTCCGCGGGACGCCAACCTGCATTATCATGATTCCTGTAAGAACGATACCCGCAAGGAGGCATTTGATCATGAATTCGCGCACACTGGGCGCTGACCTGAATGTATCCGCCATCGGGCTGGGGTGCATGGGTTTCAGCCACGCCTATGGCCCACCCACGGAGGATGATGAAGCCATCCAGGCGATCCGCACTGCTTTTGACATGGGTTACACCATGTTCGATACTGCCGAGACCTACGGCACGGCGGAGGACCCCCACCACAACGAGAAACTGGTGGGCGAAGCGCTGAAGGATGTCCGCAGCCAGGTGCAGATCGTCACCAAGTTCGGAATCCGTTTTGATAAGACCAGCAAGGCGGTGAATAAGCCCCTGATCCCAGATGCCAGGCCTGAAACTATCCGTGCCTCGGTGGAGGGCTCCCTCCGGCGGCTCCAGACCGACCACATCGACCTGTATTTCCAGCACCGCGTGGACCCCAAGGTGGAGCCGGAGGCAGTGGCTCAGGTGATGGCCGACCTGATTCGGGAGGGGAAGATCACCCACTGGGGTATCTCCGAGGTCAGCGAGGACTACCTGCGCCGAGCCCACAGGGTTTGCCCGGTGACGGCGGTGCAGAACCGCTATTCCATGATGGCCCGGTGGCATGAATCCCTGTTCCCGGTGCTGGAGGAGGTGAATGTGGGCTTCGTGGCTTTCTCTCCCATGGCCAACGGCCTGCTTACCGGAGCCTATGGGAAAGGGGAACAGTTCGATCCCAAGCTGGATTACCGTAGTGCCATGCCGCAGTTTACGCAGGAGGCCGCAAAGAAAAATCAGGAGCTTTTGTATCTGCTGCAGGGGTTAGCCGTGCAAAGAAATGCCACTCCCGCACAGATCTCTCTGGCCTGGATGCTGTGTAAAAAGCCCTGGATCGTTCCGATTCCCGGCAGCCGAAAGACTGAACGGATGCGGGAGAACGCCGGAGCGGCAGATGTTGTTCTGACCAATGAAGAGGTAGCTGCCATAGACCAGACATTGAGCTCTATTCCCATGTCCGCCGTATTCGGCGGAACAGAAGTGGTCTCCAGAGAAACGAAATAAGAAAGGATGAATCCCAATGAAACTCAACCATAAATGGCTGACTCTGGCCCTGTCCGGAGTCCTGACCCTCTCTCTGCTGGCCGGATGCGCCGGAACTCAGAATCCCGGCGCGTCCGCCAACAGTTCTGGCACCGGGGAGGATCAGAGCACGCAGGAGCCTGCCAATTCTGATGCGCTGACGATCGCGGAGCAGGGAATGTTTTCCGCCGGCGGCACGGTGATTTCTTCGGACGGCACCTTTGATGTGTCCAATTATTACACCTCCCGGGAAGGCTCCACCTCCCATGTGGACCATGCCAATGTGCTCTACCAGATCCCGGAGGATGCCACCGGGCTGCCCATGGTGTTCCTCCACGGTTATGGTCAGTCCCGCATGGGCTGGATGACCACCCCCGACGGCCGGGAGGGCTGGAGCGATATGTTCCTACGGATGGGCCACAGCGTATGGCTCATCGACCAGCCCCGCCGGGGCGAGGCTGGACAGACTTCCGTGGCGGGCACCATCTCCACCGAGCCCTCCGACCAGACCTGGTACACCCAGTTCCGCATCGGCACATACCTCAATGACGCGTTTACCTACAATGAAGGCTCCCAGTTTCCCCAAGGGGAGGATGTTCTGGATCAGTTCTTCCGCCAGATGACGCCGGATACCGGCATGGATAACGCGGGCGGCGATCAGAACATCGACAATGAGGTGGTGGCTCAGGCGGTAGCGACAACCATTGACGAGATCTACGAGCGCACCGGCCAGAACTCCATCTTGGTGACCCACTCCCAGGGCGGCCTGCCCGGCTGGGAAGTTCCCCGATACACCGACCACGTGGCCGCCATCGTGGCCATCGAGCCCGGCGCAGCACCTACAGTGGACAGTGAGGCCTACAACGCGCTTCTGGAGCAGAAGATCCCCGTCACCTTCTACTACGGCGACTACATCGGCGAGGAGTTCACCGACGTACCTGCTGCTGCAATGTGGTCTATGATGGCGGCTACCGCCGACACCTTCACTGAGGCTTACAACGCCGCCAACGGCAGCAGCACGGTGGTCCACCTGCCCGACGAGGGGATCACCGGCAACTCCCACTTTATGTTCCAGGAGCTGAACAACGATGTGATCGCAGACCACATCGAGAACTGGATTCAGGAAAATGTAGATCAGTAACTTTAATTTGGAAAGGAATGCTTCGCTATGAAATTCACCTGGAAAAAGATTTTCAGTTTGTCCTTGGCAGCGGTGATGGCCCTGTCCCTGGCAGCCTGTGGGCAAAGTAATGGCACTGATGACAGTCAATCCACCAGCCAGAGCCAGGAAACTCCGCCCTCCTCTACCACGCAAGAGCCCAGCAATAGCACTTCGACGCCAACCACCTCGACTCCGGATGCTGCTGAGCCGACCGGCGAGGGCAACGTTCTGGTGGTCTATTACTCCGCCTCCGGTAATACGGAAGCCGTTGCCGGATACATTGCGGAGGCCACTGGAGGAGATCTCTTTGCAATCACGCCTGCCGAGCCTTACACCAGCGACGATTTGAACTGGACTGATGAGAACAGCCGGGTCAGTCAGGAGTATGCGGATGAATCCCTGCGGGATGTGGAGCTGACCACCACGGAGGTGGCGAACTGGGATTCCTATGACACGGTGTTCATCGGGTACCCGATCTGGTGGGGCATTGCGGCCTGGCCTACGGACAGCTTTGTGGAAGCCAACGACTTTACCGGTAAGACCGTGATTCCCTTCTGCACCTCCTCCAGCTCCGGCCTGGGTCAGAGCGGCGAGCTGCTGGCAGAACTGGCAGGTACCGGCGACTGGCTGGAGGGCCAGCGGTTCCGCTCGGGCGTCAGCCAGGAGGATGTGAATGAATGGGTGGACAGCTTGGGGCTGTCCGCAGAGTAAGAAAGCGGCAGGGAGCCGGAGCGACTGGCTCCTGCTCCCGCCTGTTTACATTTTATATGAGGAAGGAAATCCGGAAATATGGTTAAGAAAGTTCTGATTCTGTCCGCCAGCCCCCGGAAGGGCGGCAACTCCGACCTGCTGTGCGACCAGTTCGCCAAGGGCGCGGAGGAGGCAGGGCACCAGGTGGAAAAGATCCGGGTGCAGGAGAAGAAGATTGCCTCCTGCCTGGCCTGCTACGGCTGCCGTAACACCGGCGTCTGCATCCAGAAGGACGATATGGCAGAAATCCTCGACAAGATGGTGCAGGCTGATGTGCTGGTGCTGGCTACGCCGGTATATTTCTATTCCATGGACGGTCAGCTCAAGACCCTCATCGACCGCACTCTGCCCCGGTACACGGAGATCCGGGATAAGGAGGTCTACTTCATCGCCACCGCCGCTGCAGGCCGAGGGGCCATGGAGCGCACCGTAGACGCCATGCGGGGCTTTACCGACTGTCTGCCCGGTGCCAAGGTGAAGGGGGTCGTCTACGGCTCCGGCGTCTATCAGAAAGGTGAGGTTATGGACACTAAGGCGTTTCAGGAGGCCTACCAGTTGGGAAGGAGGGTGTGACAATGGACACAAAAGAGGAGCTGATCCCATCCCTTACCACTTGGATGATTACTGGTTGTACTTCCGGCTTGGGCAGAAGCATGGCGCAGGCTGTATTGAAGCGGGGATGGAATGCGGTAATAACTGCCCGGCACCCTGAGCAGCTAAACTCTTTTATAGAAGATTATCCGAATCGTGTTTTGCTGCTCCCTCTGGATGTCACTGACCACCATGCTATCAAACAAGCGGTTGAGCAGGCAAAGGAGAGATTTGGAACTGTTGATGTATTGGTAAACAACGCCGGTTACGGTTACCGCGCAGCTGTAGAGGAGGGGAATACTGATGATGTTACCCGTCTGTTTGCCACGCACGTATTTGGCCCGGTGGAATTAATCAAGCAGGTGCTGCCGGACATGCGGCTCAACCGGAACGGGGCCATTATCAATGTGTCCTCTATTGCCGCTCTGGAGAGCAATCCGGGATCTGGATACTATGCCGGAGCCAAATCTGCCCAAGAGGGAATATCTTGGGCGTTAAAAAAAGAACTTACTCCCCTTGGGATCCGGGTCATGGTGGTGGAGCCAGGAGCGTTTCGCACAGAATTTGCAGGCCGTTCTCTGACGGAATCTAAGGTAGTCATCCACGACTACGACGATACTGCCGGCAAAAGACGTCTCGGCAGGGATCATACACATGGCACCCAGCCCGGCGACCCTGCGAAAGCCGCAGAGCTAATTATTGAAGCGATTACTTCTCCTGAACCTCCAACCCATTTGCTACTCGGAACCGATGCGGTTAGGTTTGCCCAAAAGGTATTAAGTCGACGGCTGGATGAATGTAACCAATGGGCTGACTTCAGCGCACGCTCTGATTTTAAGTCTGCATCCCATAACGAATAGTGTACCGTAACAACAACGGCGTAGCGTTCCTCCCAAGAGATACGCTCAATACATACAGAAAGAAGGCTGAGCCGCTCCAATGGCGCAATTCAGCGAGTTAGACCTATTTGAAACCGTCCCAGTCCCCAAGGCCGTAGCAACATTAGCTATCCCCACCGTTCTCAGTCAGATGGTGACCATGATCTACAACTTGGCCGACACCTTTTTCATCGGGCAGACCGGGGATCCCCTGATGGTGGCGACGGTGTCTTTGGTCTCCCCCTGGTTAAATCTGCTCACAGCCTTGGGCAATTTGTTCGGCCTGGGCGGGAGCAGCCTGATTTCTCGAATGCTGGGGGTGGAGCAGGAGAATGAGATTCGCTATGTCTCTACCTTTAGTATCTGGGCAGGGGCGGCGGTCACCGCTTGTTTCTCCCTGGGGAGCTTTTTGGCCCGGCGGCCCTTGCTGACCTTCCTGGGGGCCAGTGCGGACACCTACAGCTATGCGGAGGACTATCTCCTGTGGGTGGTGGTGATTGGTGGTGTACCCACTATGGTGAGCTTGGCCCTGGGGCACCTGCTCCGCAGCGAGGGCCACGCCAAGCAGGCCAGCGCCGGCATGATGTTCGGCGGGATCCTGAACGTGATCCTCGATCCCATTCTGATCTTCGGCTTCCACCTGGACGTAGCCGGGGCGGCAATCGCCACCGCCTTCTCCAACTCTGCGTCAGTGGTGTTTTTTGCGGTGCAGTACGTCCGGTTGAAGGGGCACACGGCGGTGTCCTTCCGGCCCAGATTTTTCACCTTCCGCTTTGTGGGGCCCATCTTCTCCGTGGGGTTGGCCTCCGCCCTGGCCACGGCGCTGGGCAACGCCTCCAACATGGTGATGGTCCATCTGGCCTCCGGCTACGGGGACATCCCGGTGGCCGCCTACGGCATCGTCAAGCGCATTGACCAGTTCCCATTGAACGTGTCCATGGGGCTGTGTCAGGGATTCATGCCCTTGGTGGGCTACAACTACGCCGCCCGGAATTATGACCGAATGCGCTCCGTATCCTATTTCTCCTGGAAGGTCGCTTTAATCTTCTCCGCCTGTTGCGTGGCCTGCTTCGTGGCCTTTGCGCCCCAGATCCTCCACTTGTTCATCCCTGAGGCGGAGACTAGCGCGCTGGGTGTTTCCTTCCTGCGGATTGCCTGTCTGGCCGTGCCGTTGACGGCAGTGAACTTTCTCATCAGCTATACCCTCCAGGCCATGGGCAAGGGCGTCCAGTCCGCCATTCTCACCTCCTGCCGCCAGGGGCTGCTGAACATCCCCTTGCTGATCCTCATGGACCTGGCGGTGGGCCTGTACGGAATGATTTGGACCCAGCTGGTAGTGGAGGTTATTATGCTCCCTGTGTCCCTAGGGATATACCACTCTACCTTCCGGCACCTGCCGCAGGAAAATACCGGAGAGAAATCGTGAAAAAAAGCAGAACTATTAACTAGTAAATTTATACTGCGAATCTTTTCCGGACTTCTCCCAGTAGACTTAAAGAATTTCATTTAGATACAAGAGAATAAATCAGTGCAAACCGGCGTCACAAACCCGGAGCTTGAACTTCGAGTCAGAACAAATTTTAGGAGGCATAACGATATGAGAACATGGCTCATCACCGGCTGCTCCAGCGGCCTTGGGCAAGGCATCGCAAAGGAGGTGTTACGCCTGGGTGATCAGGCAACTGTTACCGCACGAAATCCTGCATCGTTAAATGATTTGCTCCAGTCCTTTCCAGGACAGGTCCTGCCCCTTGGGCTGGATCTTGGCAATAGGGAGAGTATGGAGCGGGCTGTGCAGGAAACTTTACAGCAATTCGGCTCCATTGACGTGCTGGTGAACAACGCCGGCCACGGCTACCGGGCCGCCATTGAGGAGAGCGATTCGGAGGCGGTGAAAGAGATCTTCCAAACCAACTTCTTTGGTCCCATGGAGCTGATTCGGCTGGTATTGCCCCGGATGCGGGAGCGGCGCAGTGGGCTGATCATCAATGTCACCTCCATTGGTGCCGTGCGGGGGGCCCTGGGAAACGGATACTACTCCGCAGCTAAAGGAGCCATGGAGCTGGCCTCCGAGGCATTGGCTAAGGAGACGGCACACTTGGGCATCCGAGTCATGCTGGCAGAACCCGGCGCGTTGCGCACCGGGTTCTATGGTGAGCGGCTGGTGAGCAGTTCCCACACCATCTCGGACTACGACGCCCTGGGAGAGCGGTATCGGAAGAACGAGCGGACCGACAGCGGAGACCAGCCGGGAGACCCGGACCGGGCGGGCGCGGTGCTGGTAGAGACGGCCCTCCGGCCGGATGCCCCCTTCCGCCTGCTGCTGGGCAGCGATGCCGTGCGGGCGGCGGAGGACACGCTGGAAAAGCGGCTTCAGGAGGTCCGGGATTGGGCCGAGACCAGCCGCCGGGCGGATTTTGAGGCATAGATCAGAATAAAAGCATTTGAAAGCCAGAGCAAGCTTGGAGAGGAGCTGTTGCGCAATGAAATACATGAAGGGCGTGGTCATCACCGGGGAAAATACCATGGCCGTCAGCGACCAGTGCCCGCTGCCCGAAGAACCCTGCCCCACCGGGGCGTTCATCAGGCCCCTGATCTGGTCCCCCTGCACCAGCGACGCCCATCTGTGCGCCACCGGTTGTGCGTCCCTGCCGTATCTGTTGGGCAAGGCGGTGGGGCATGAGATGTGCGGCGAGATCGTGCAGGTGGGCCCGGAGGTCCGCGACTTCCAGGTGGGCGATCAGGTCATCGTCTGCTCGGTAATGCCGGTGTGGCGGAGCATGGAGGCCCAGGACGGCCGGGCTAAGCAGCACCAGGACAACATGTACGCCGGGGTGGACTACCCGGACCGGGGCGGCTCCTTCGTGGAGACCTATTACATCCGGGACGCGGACATGAACCTGGCGAAGATCCCGGAGGGCGTCACCCTGGAGCAGGCGGTGATGGTACCGGACATGATGTGCACCGCCTTTGAGGGCGTCCAGGCGCTGAACATGAAGTTCGGCCAGTCGGTAGCCGTGCTGGGGGTGGGACCCGTCGGCCTGATGGCCGTCCGGGCGGCGGTACTCCAGGGGGCGGGCAATATCTTCGCCATCGGCTCCCGGCCCGTGTGCTTCGATGTGGCCAGGGACTTCGGCGCCACCCATCTGATCGACTACCACAACGACAACTATATCGACCAGATCCTGCGGGAGAACGGCGGGCCGGTGGACAACGTGGTCCTCTGCGGCGGCAGCGAGAAGGAGCTGAGCTTAGGGCTGGAGATGCTGAAAAACGGCGGCACCCTGGTGAACCTCAGCGCCTATTTCAGCAACGCCTCCATCCCCATCCAGCCCGCCGTGTGGGGCTTCGGCTACGGGGACAAGACCATCAAGGGGGTGGGCTGCGGCGGCGGACGGCTATTGCTCTCACGCATGGCCCAGCTAATCGCCAGCGACCGGGTGCAGCCTGAAAAGCTCATCACCCACCGCTACCACGGCATGGAGCAGATCCCCCAGGCCATGGACCTGTTTTTGAACCACGACCGGAGCCTCATCAAGCCGGTCATCTACAACGACTGATTTTTTATTCAGGCTCACAAGAGAGAGCTGTGTTTCCGCGCCCTGCGGGAGACGGGAGCACAAAAAAATTCGGACCATTCAGAAAGGATGTTTTGTATGGAATACGCGACTCTGAACAACGGCGTGAAAATGCCTATGGCGGGCATCGGCACCTTCCTGCTGACTCCCGACGAGGCGGAGGCCTCCGTCCTCAGCGCCCTGGAGAGCGGCTACCGCCTCATCGACACCGCCAATGCCTACGTAAACGAGAAAGCTGTGGGCCGGGCCATCAAAAAGTCCGGCGTGGCACGGAAGGACATCTTCCTGGAGACCAAGCTGTGGCCCAGCTTCTACGAGCAGGCGGACGCGGTGGACAAGACCCTGGAGCGGCTGGGTACCGACTACATCGACCTGCTGCTGATCCACCAGCCTGCCGGCAACTATATTGCCGGGTACCAGCTGATGGAGAAGGCCTACAAGGAGGGCAAGGTGCGGGCCATCGGCCTGTCCAACTTCACCCCGGAGCAGATCCGGGAGATCCTGGACATCTGTGAGGTGAAGCCCGCCGTCCTCCAGACGGAGGTACATCCCTATTCCCAGGAGAAGGAGCTGAAGATGTTCCTGGCCAAGGAGGGCATGGTCATCCAGGCCTGGTATCCCCTGGGCCACGGCGACAAGGCTCTGCGGGAGGAGCCCCTGTTTACGGAGCTTGCCAAGAAGTACGGCAAGAGCAACTCCCAGATCATCCTCCGCTGGCACATCCAGAGCGGCAATATTGTGATCCCCGGCTCCAAGAATCCGGAGCACATCAAGGCCAACCTGGACCTGTTCGACTTCGCCCTCACCGACGGGGAGATGGCGGAGATCAGTACCATGGACAAGAAGCAGCGCTACTACCACAGCACTCCCGAGATGCTGAAGAAGTACGCGGAGATGGTCCCCGATGTGGACGGGCAGAAGTAAGGCGGTGAGGGCAATGAGCGAAACATTCCAGAACCTCTTTCCCCAGGGAGGCCCCAACACGGTGATGGGCCAGTATTTCAGCGGAGCCAGCTATCTCGCCCCCCTGAGCAATGAGGGCGGCGTCTCCGTTTCCAACGTGACCTTTGAGCCGGGCTGCCGGAACAACTGGCACATCCACCACAACGGTGGGCAGATCCTGCTGTGTACCGCCGGGCGGGGGTACTACCAGGAGTGGGGCCAGCCCGCCCGGGAGCTGCGCCCCGGCGATGTGGTGAGCATCCCCCCGGAGGTGAAGCACTGGCACGGGGCGGCCCCGGACAGCTGGTTCGCCCATGTGGCCATCTCCATTCCCGGCTCCAAAGCGGAATGGCTGGAGGCCGTGGATGAGGCGGACTATCAAAAATTGAAGTAACAAGAAGCGGAGGGCATTTTTATGGACTATGTGACCTTAAACAACGGTGTGACAATGCCCCAGCTGGGCTTCGGCACCTATCAGATCAAAGACATCGCGGAGTGTGAGCGGGCGGTGCGGGACGCCATCGACGTGGGCTACCGCCTCATTGACACCGCTGCCTCCTACGGCAACGAGGAGGCCGTGGGCAAGGCCGTCAGGGCGTGCGGCGTGTCCCGGGAGGACCTATTCATCACCACCAAGCTGTGGATCTCCGACACCAGCTTCGAGGGGGCCAAGGCAGCCTTCCAGAAATCCCTGGACAGGCTGGGCCTGGACTACCTGGACCTGTACCTGATCCACCAGCCCTTGGGCGACTACTACGGGGCCTGGCGGGCCATGACGGAACTGTGCAAGGAGGGCCGCATCCGGGCCATCGGCGTATGCAGCTTCTACCCGGACAGGCTGGCGGACCTGATTGCCTTCAACGAGATGCCCCCGGCGGTGAACCAGGTGGAGTGCAACGTATTCTTCCAGCAGCAGAAGGCCCAGGACTACATGAAGTCCAGGGGCGTCCAGATGCAGAGCTGGGCCCCCTTTGCCGAGGGCCACAACGACCTGTTCCACAATGAGACCCTGACCGCCATCGGGGCCAAGTACGGCAAGAGTGTGGCCCAGGTGGTACTGCGCTGGCAGATCCAGCGGGGCATTGTGTGCATCCCTAAGAGCACCAAAAAGGAACGGATGGAGCAGAACTTCGATGTGTTCGATTTTACCTTGTCCCAGGGGGACATGAACGCCATCACCGCCTTGGACACCGGCGTCAGTTCTTTCTTTAACCACCGGGACCCCGCTGTGGTGGAGATGCTGGCCAGCTTGGTGCGGAAGGTTTGATTTCAATATTTAATTGTTAGGAGGATTTTCCCATGAAAACCTACAAGCGTTTCGGGGCCCTGCTTCTGGCCCTCATCCTGACGTGCAGCTTCAGCGTTACGGCCTTTGCCGCCGCGGAGGACACCGGCTTTTCCGATGTGGACGCGGACGACTGGTTCGCAGACTCTGCCGTCTATGTCCGGGACAATGGCATCATGAACGGCACCAGTGCCACCACTTTCAGCCCTGACGGTACCACCAGCCGGGGACAGATTGCTGCCATTTTGTATCGGGCGGCGGGTAGCCCTGCGGCTTCCGGTGGTACTGTCTACTCCGACGTAGCTGGGACCGCCTACTACGCCGATGCCGTCCGGTGGGCCTCCGCCAATGGCGTCGTCACCGGCTATGCTGACGGCACTTTCCGGCCCAACGATCCCATCACCCGCCAGCAGCTGGCCGCCATCCTGTGGCGCTATGCCGGCAGCCCTTCGGCGGAGGTAGGCAATGACTACGCCGACGAGAGCACCATCGCCTCCTACGCCGTCACGGCGGTGGACTGGGCCCGGGACGTCGGCGTCATTTCCGGCCGGGACGGCAACCGATTTGACCCCAATGGCCGTGCCACCCGGGCCCAGGCGGCGGTGATCCTCCACCGGTATCTGGAGCTGATGGGCGCGGATACCGGGGAGACCCCGGAGCCTTCCGATGAACCCCGAGTGCTGGTGGCTTACTTCTCCGCCACCGGCAATACTGAAGGTGTTGCAAATGATATCGCACAGGCCACCGGCGGCGATTTATTCGAGATTACCCCTGCCGATCCTTACACATCCGAAGACCTGAACTGGACAGACGAGAACAGCCGGGTGGTGTATGAGTACGAGAATCCGGAAGAGCGAGACACGGAACTGGTCACCTACACCCCGGAGAACTGGGCGGACTACGATGTGGTGTTTATTGGCTATCCCATTTGGTGGTATGACGCCGCCTGGCCCGTGGAGGGTTTCGTGGAGGAAAACGACTTCACCGGCAAGACGGTAATCCCCTTCTGCACCTCCTCCAGCTCCGGCATTGGGGAGAGCGGGCAGCGGCTTTCGGAGCTTGCTGGCACCGGCAACTGGCTGGAGGGCCAGCGGTTCCGTTCCGGCGCTTCGGCTGCCGACGTCCAGACGTGGGTGGAAGGTTTGGATCTGTAAAAGGAAGCGGTTTTGATGAAAGTATTGTTGGTCAACGGCAGTCCCCACCGGGAGGGATGCACCTACACCGCTTTGTGCGAGGTGGGTGATGCGCTGAACACCTGCGGCGTGGACACGGATGTAATCTGGATCGGGAACCGTCCCCTGTCCGGTTGCATCGCCTGCCACAAGTGCGCCGAGCTAAACCGCTGTGTGTTCCAAGACTCCGTCAACGACTTTCTGGAGATTGCAGGAGACTATGATGGCTTCGTGTTCGGCTCCCCGGTCCATTGGGCCGGGGCCGCCGGGGCACTTACGTCCTTCTTGGACCGGGCCTTTTACGCCGATCTGAATGGCGGCGGCAGCCGGTTTTACCTTAAACCAGCTGCCGCGGTGATTTCTGCCCGGCGGGCGGGCGCCACGGCTACTTGGGACCAGATCAACAAGTATTTCGGCCTGATGCAAATGCCTATCATCACCTCCAGCTACTGGAACATGGTTCACGGCACCACGCCGGAGGAGGTACGACAGGACCTGGAGGGGATGCAGACCATGCGCACTCTGGGCCGGAATATGGCCTATTTCCTCAAGTGCTGTCAGACGGCCCAGGCGCAGGGAGTGGAAGTCCCCCAGCGGGAGGACTCCATCCACACCAATTTTATCCGGTAAAAAAGAAGAATTTGTGCAAAAGGAGTGATTCTTATGGAAAATTTCGTCTATGAATATCCCACCAAAGTCTATTTCGGCAAAGGCGCGGCGGGGCAGCACCTGCCTGGCATTCTGGCTGCCTACGGCCCCAATGTGCTGCTGGCCTATGGTGGCGGGTCCATCAAGAAAAACGGCGTCTATGAGGAGCTTATCGGTATCCTGCAGGCTGCCGGTAAGACTGTTACCGAGTTCACCGGCATCATGTCCAACCCCACCTATGCCAAGGTGCAGGAGGGGGCGAAGCTGGCCCGGGAGCACCAAATCGACCTGGTGCTGGCGGTGGGTGGCGGCAGCGTAGTGGACTGCTGCAAGATCGTATGCGCACAGGCCGTCACTGACGAGGACCTATGGAATCTGGAAATGGTCCAGCATAAGGCTCCTGCGGCCACGCCCATCCCCCTGGGGGCGATGGTCACCGCCTCTGGTACCGGCGCGGAGATGAATGGCGGCGCCGTCATCACCAACGAGGAAGTCAAGATCAAGGGCGGTATGTTCGCCACCGCCCCACAATTCGCCATCCTGGACCCGATGTACACTCTGAGCCTGCCCCGGATGCAGGTACTCTCCGGCGCGTTCGATACCCTGAGTCACGCCATGGAGACTTACTTCGGCCGGTCTGACCGAGACAACGTCTCCGACGAGGTGGCTCTGGCCATCATGCGCAGCACCGTTGTCAATATGCGGACGCTTTTGAAGGATATCAACGACTATACCGCCCGGAGCAATCTCATGTGGACCTCCGCCATGGCGGAGAACGGCATCCTGAAGGTGGGCCGCCTGACCGATTTTGAGTGCCACCAGATGGAACACCAGCTGGGGGCCTACACCGACTGTAACCACGGACAGGGGCTGGCGGTGCTCCACCCTGTCTACTACCGGCACATCGTGAAGGACTCTCTGGAGAAGTTTGCCCAGTTTGCCCGAAGCGTCTGGGATGTCTCAGACGATGATGACAATCAGGCGGCCAAGAAGGGCATTCTGGCTTTGGAGGCTTTCATCCAGGAGTGCGGTCTGCCCACCAAGCTATCCCAGCTCCGCTCCAAGGCGGAGATCACCCCGGCCCTGCTGCGGCAGGTGGCGGACAGCACCAACCTGTTGCCGAACGGCCCCTGCCAGCTGACCCACGATGATGTCTATGACATCCTGATGGAGTGCCTTTAACCGGCAGATTCTAAGAATATTTCCTTACAGATATATCGCCTCTTTTGCGTTTTATAAAACGAGTTTTTCTGCTCCCTAAGCAGAAATGCCATCTCATTCAGTGACGACGTCGGAAAATGATACAGATGTATGGAATACTAAAAGACCGGGGCCGGATATACCGGCCCCGGGGTTTGCTCATAAAGAGTTAAACATATTCTTTTAGAATGGGCAGATGCAACGATTCCTGATACTCCTTGAACGGAATCAGAATAGAGGGGTCTTTGAAAATTTCAAAAGCGCCTTGAGCGAGGATCTTATATCCATAGATGCCGGCTTTCTGGCCAATGGCCGTTCCGGACGTACAAGTAACGCCCCAATGATGTCCGGGAGCATTCTTCAACATACCTAGCCCCATATTGTGAAAGGTCGGACAGATATAGCTCATGTGAGAAGCGTCAGTTGTGGCCATATGGACACCATCGGGACCTCCTCGGAAGGGGAATATACCAGATGGAATTACCTGGCTGTCATCTTCGGGAGCGTCCTTATCAAAGAGACTTTTGTATAGTTCGCGCCCAAAGGTATAATCTTCTTTGGAATATTCTAGAGGAGGAATCTCTTGTGCAACTTCGTACATGAACTTGCACAGAGGAAGATTGGGAACCAGGTCCGGAATTACAGTGTTGATTTTATGTTCAACGGTAGTTTCCGTCATCATTGCGGCACCCTGAGCGACTTTCATGGCACGGTTGAACAGATCTTCGGCCTCTCCGATGCCGCTTCTGGAGCGGAACATGTATTTGACGCTGGCATTATCAGGAACGATGTTGGCAGCAAAGTTGCCGTTTTCAATCGCATAGTGTATATAGGATCCTGTAGGGACATGCTCCCGAAGAAACTCGCAGCCAATGTTCATCAGCTGTACAGCATCTAATGCGCTCCGCCCACGCCAAGGGGCTCCAGCAGCGTGCGAGGCTTTCCCGGTAAAGTGGAATGTCACATCAAAGACCGCCAGAGAGATACGCGGATCAAATTCCAAATCGTCATACCCGGCGTGCCACATCAAGGCCAAATCCAGGTCGTTGAACACTCCGTCCTTGGCGAGATAGGCTTTGCCGGAACCGCCTTCTTCCGCAGGAGCCTCAATGAACTTTAGTGTCCCTTTCAGGCCCTCTTTTTCCATGGCATAGCGCAGGGCAGCAGCTGCTGCGGCAGCGCCACCGGCCATCAGACAGTGACCGCAGCCATGTCCGGGGCCTTCTACGGGCTCACGGTAAGGAACGTCCTTCTGACCAAGATTGGGCAGAGCATCCAGTTCTCCCACAATCGCGATGACAGGCTTTCCGCTTCCATATGTGGCAATCACGGAATTTGGCCGGGCATCCGGATTCTCAAAGTCTTCTGCACAGCGTAGCTGGACGTCTTTAAAACCGTGCTGCTTGGCGAACTCCGCAGTAGCTCTGGCGGCGTAAGGCGTGTCCAGACCAATCTCCGGATGCTCCCAAATGTCCCGCATCAATGCCATGGCTTCTTTTTCATACCGCTGATACCACTCTGCAATCCATGGATTCATTCTGTTCTTTTCCATACGAAATACCTCCTCTTTTTCTGCGGTGTGCTGCCACATTTTTACGATTTTGTTTATTCTGCGACCCAACGTGCAATATCACGTGCGCGGTCTAAATATGCATCATTGTCTCGGCATGTCGTGTGAGAAACGCATTGCGTAAAGACTTCTGTGCGGAACTGCTTTACGGAACGCCGAATACTAGGCAGAGTCAGGATCAGGTCTACATGATGCTTCATCTCTTCAACAGATGAGCCCGTGCAGGTCAACAACACACCGACCTTTTTCTGCGGACCGATTTGATAAGTCTTGCAGGCAAAGGTGCAGCACAGCCTATTGATAACAGTCAAAGCTTGAGCCGCCATGCAGTTATAGTAGATAGGTGCTTCAGCAATGATTCCGTCACACGTATGGAGCAAAGACAAAACCGAGGTAAAATCATCCTTTTGGACACAGACACCGGTTTCACGGCAACCATAGCATGCCTTGCAGGGATGGATGTTCAGATCCCTAGTGACGACCTGCTGAATTTCAGTCCCCTGTCTTGCAGCCTCTTCCATAGCGGTATGGATTAGCGTATCCCCGTTTCCTCCAACAGTAGGGGTCGTGGTGATGAAAAGGATCTTTTTCATATATATCGCCTCCCTGGCACGGAGTTATCGAACAATCCGGCCGCTTTTGATGACGTGCTGCGGTTTTTTATACATAACAGAGATATCAGAGGAAGGATCTCCATCCACAACAATCAAATCCGCCATTTTTCCAACCTTGAGGGAACCGATCTCTTGGTCCATTCTCATCAGCTTTGCGGAGTTGATGGTGGCCTGCCGGATGATATCAGCATCCTTAAATTCCAGCAATTCTTTCCGGAGCCTGAATTCCAACTCAGGATGGGCACGATACTCCGTCATCCGAATATCCGTTCCCCAGCCTATCTGGACATTGTGACGATAAGCATTTTTCAGGCATTCACAAATCTCTTCCAGAAGTTTACGGACCCGGACAGCGATGATATCTGTCCGTTCTGGGGCAGCGAGACCATAAGTCACAGAGAGCGTGGGGACGATTCCAACCTCATCGTGGTGCTCATCCATATAACGAAGCGTTTCACAAATATGAGTCTGGTGTATACATTCCACTCCGGGATTCTGAGCTACAATTTACTTACTACGTTTCTTTTCTTGTAAATCACCCCAAATCATTAGATGCTTTTATTCAATGGCTTACAGAATATTGCGAGTTTTTGGGAAACAGGTATTAAGTTGCCACTAAAATATAATCAATTCATTATAGGTTTTCAAAAAAATTCTAATTTCCATTTTATGCTGTATGAAGTTATCCTTTTAGCAAGGTATCGCAATTATGGTAAGCAAAATCAGTGAAACTATCATTGATTACCGGACATGATTCTGGAAAGTCAAACACTGAAAGCAAGGCCACACCATGGAAAGTGGGAATATGCAATGCTGGGAACTTATGAAGAGCGGATGCGGGATCTGCGTGCTCTGTATCCGTTTTGGACGGCGGAGACCATTTGGACGCGCTTCGAAAAAAATGCAGAGCGCTTTGCGGAGCAACCATTTATTCTGTTCGAGGATACTGTACAGACATACCATCAGGTCAAGGAGGCGGCCGACCAGCTTGCGGCAAGTCTGTTGCTGTCCGGCGTCCGATCGGGGGATCATGTGGCTCTCCTCATGTATAACTGCCCGGCGGCTGTTGAACTGATTTTTGCCCTGGCCAAGATCGGTGCTGTGCGGGTGCCCATCCATGCGGCGGCTGGCATTGAAGAAGCGATGGAGATCATGGAGCACGCAGCGTGTGTACTGCTGATTACTCAGAAACCAATGCCACCGGAATTGCTGGACAGGCTTCCCTCTATACGGGGTGTTGTATTGCTCTGTGGACAGGAAGAGAATCCGCGGTACATGGACTGGGAAGCATTTTTTGCCTTGGGGGAAGGGCGGCAGGTCTTTGCTGCGCCGCAGACCCCTGAAGACCTTGCTAATATCCTCTTTACCTCTGGTAGCACATCTTCACCCAAGGGAGTTATGGTCACCCATGACATGGTATTGCGATGCGCCTTCGGAACGGTCCGCCGCAGGGGAATGGAGATCGGACGTCGGATCTTTGTTCCGACGCCCTTATTCCATACGATGGCGTATGTGGAGGGCCTGATGGCGGCCATGCTGGTAGGCGGCAGTGTCATTATGATGCGGGAAAAGTTCAACTCCCAATGCGGCCTGCGGCTGATGAAGCAGTTTGAAGCGAACGATATCATCTGTGTAACAGTCATCATGATGGATCTATTGAGCAAGGGTGACCCAAGGCCGGAGGACTTTCCGGCACTGCATGCAGCGTACTGGGCCTCTATCTGTCCCCAGTGGCTCTGGGGAGCCGTCCGGGAGGCGTTCGGCATCCAGGATGTTACCACAGGCTACGGCATGACGGAGTGTGGTTCCACCACTTCCATGATCTCACCCTTGGATGATCCTAGCCGCGTGGCGGTCTGCCACGGACGAGTAAAGCCTGGGGTGGAGTGGGATTCAGACACTCCCCAGCTCCTGATTAAGATCTGTGACCCAGAGACGGGCCATCCGGTGCTGCCGGGGAGCAGTGGGGAGTTGCGCTGTTACGGAAAAACAGTCACAAAAGGTTACTACCGGGATCCACAGGCGACAAAGCAGGCATTTGATGAGGAGGGGTGGTTCAAAACCCAGGACATTTGCCGGATGGACGAGGCTGGCTACCTGACCTTTGAGGGTCGCCTCAGTGATGTCTATAAGATCAACGGTGAAAACGTCTCTCCCCAGTTTATTGACAGCGTCATCAGCAAATGCCCGGCCGTGCGGGCGGTGGAGACCGTGGGCGTCCCGGACCCCAAGCACGGCGAGATCGGCGTGGCGTTTTTGGATACCTACAGACCGTTTGAGCAGGTGCGCGGCGAAATCCAGCAGTTCTGCCAGCAGAATCTGGCGGCATATCAGGTTCCAAAGGTCCTGATTCCCTCGGACTCCGGCACCTGGCCCCGGACACCGGTGTCAGGAAAGGTGCAGAAATCCAAGCTCCGGCAGCTGGCCCAGCAGCATCTGCAGCAGGACTCAGGCGCTTTGGACTGAACATCAGCGATTCCTCAAAGCACGGAAAAGCCGAGCGGACAGCTCGGCTTTCTGTGCTTGCAAATTTATGCAAATTAACGAAAAAATAACTCGTTTTATATAAGCGTTTCGTTATAATGCGCAGAAAGGATTCTTATTTCCATTCTTTTTTCCGCTGCGCTATGATAGTTGCAAGAGTTCAGGCAGAGAGTGGTTTGTCCTAAAATTTGTTAAACAAATAACGATAAACCGTGCCGGGATTTGAATTCGTATCGAGGAGGAGCTTATATGTTGAAGACACTGGAAGGGGTCCGCGTTGTTGACTTTGGAATCGCCGCGGCAGGTCCGTCCTGCTCCAAGCTGCTGGCCGAGTATGGCGCTGAGGTGATTGCCCTGGAGCCGGTTACCGGAGCAACGACCCGGTGGATGACCACCTATTACGATTTCTGGAGCAACGGCAAAAAGAGCATGCCCCTCAACATCAAGGACCCTGCGGGAAAGGAAGCGATGCTCCGCATCATCAAAAGCGCCGATGTGTTCCTGAGCAACTACCGCGCAAAGGCGCTGGTCCACAACGGCCTGACCTATGAGGAATTGAAGAAGATCAATCCCCGGATCATCTACGCCTTTTTGATGGGCTGGGGCCCCAAGGGACCGCTGAAGGATGCACCGGCCTACGATGTCACCGCATTCTGGGCCAGAGGCGGTCTCCTGCGGGATATGGCGGAAAAGGGAAGCATCTGCGTCTCGCCCCAGGGCGTGGCGGACGAGGCTGTGGGCGAGGTTCTGGCCTCCGGCATCTGCGCTGCCCTGTATCACCGGGAAAAGACCGGCGAGGGCTGCGAGATCAACACCTCCATCTACGCGGAGGCATGCTACCTCAACGCGTTCCAGAACGTCAACGCCCAGTTCGGCGAGGAGTACCAGAAGACCCGCACCGCCCCCAGAGAGGCCCTGGCAAACACCTATCGGTGCAAGGACGGGGAGTGGATCATCATGTTTGACAACCAGTTCGACCGCCACTTCTGGAAGCTGCTGGAGGCTGTGGGCCGCAAAGACCTGGTGGGAGATCCCCGGTGGAAGAGCATCGACGACACCCGCCTGGACAAAGCGCCGGAGCTGGTGAAAATCTTGGACGAGGCATTCGCCAAGATGACCTCTGACGAGGCGGTGGAGGCTCTCTCCGCCATTGACATTGCCGTGCAGAAGTGCCAGGGCTCCGTGGACTGTGTCAACGATCCCCAGGCGCTGGAGAACAACTACTTCTTCGACTGGGTCTTCTCCGACGGTCCCTATGCCGGAAAGGCCGTCAAGCTGCCGGCCTCTCCGCTGTCCTTCAACGGCGAGAACAACGCCTCGGACTTCCAGCGCGCCCCCAAGCTGGGCGAACATACGGTGGAGATTCTGAAGGGCGTGGGCTATACCGACGCAGAGATCCAGGCCATGGTGGACAAGGGCGTGACGGTGGTCTGCTGAGAGCGGCCCCATCTGATCCGGCAGTCATTGCGCCGGGGGCAGCCGGTCTGCCCCGGTATGAAAAGGAGCGATATTGATGGAATACAGAGCTGAATATCCCGGTGTGATCCATTTCGAAAAGAAGAACCACATTGCCTACCTGACATTTGACAATCCCAAGACATTGAATGCGCTGAGTCTGGACATCTTCAACTCCCTGAACGAGCTTCTGGACACCATGAGCCAGGATGACGATGTGCTGGGCGTGATTTTCACCGGCGCGGGACGCAGCTTCGTGGCAGGCGCTGACCTGGCAGACCCCAAGCTGAAGTGTACGAATCCTGCGGAGATTCCGCCGGTGGCCAAACATGAGCAGCTGGTCTTTGTCCATAACACCATGAATAAGATCGCCGCGTTCCGGTGCCCGACGGTGGCGGCAATCAACGGCTACGCCCTGGGCGGCGGAGCGGAGCTGTCCCTGTGCTGTGACTTCCGCATCGCCAGCACAAAGGCCAAGATCGGCTTCCCCGAGGTACATCTGGGCGGCATTCCCGGCTATACCGGCCCAAGCCGGGCCGTGCGCGTCCTGGGCGTCGCCCAGGCCAAGGAGATGATCTTCACCGGCCGGCATTTCAAGGCGGAGGAGGCCAAGGAGCTGGGCTTTGTCAGCAAGGTGGTGGAGCCGGAGGCGTTGATCCCCGCCTGTGAGGAGCTACTGGGCTATATGATCAAGCAGGCGCCCCAGGCCGTCCGGTATGCCAAGATCCTCTGCAACCAGGCCGAGGACATGTCCCTGGAGGCCTGTCTGGAGCAGGAGCGGCTGATTGCCAGCGTGATGCAGTCCACCCGGGATTTCGCGGAGGGCATGCGCGCGTTCAACGAAAAGCGAGACCCTGTCTTTGAAAACGAATAAGCACAGGAGGGCATAGCAGATGGTGGAATATCGTTTTGCGACCCAGGAACAGAAGGAGATTGCCGAGGAGGCCCGCAGGATTCTGGAAAAAGAACTGCGCCCCCGCATCGCGGAGCTGGAGCACGCCAACGACGGACGGGGGGAGTTCCCCCTGGACGTGATGCGGACCCTGGGCGCGGCCGGCTACTGCGGCCTGGACGTCCCGGAAAAGTGGGGCGGCCTGGGCCTGGACCTTGTGACGCAGTGCCTGATCTACGAGGAGATGTCCAAGGTGGATGTGGGCTTTGCGTTCAATCTCTACTGCGCGGCCGGCAGCAAGTTCGGCTTTATCGAGAAGTCTCATATTCCGGATGATGACAAGCAGCGGTGGGCAGACCGCATGCTGGCCGGCGAGGTGGTGGGCGGTTTCTGCCTGACGGAGGCCCAGGCCGGCTCCGATGCCGCCAACATCAAGACCACGGCGGTCTATGATGAACAGGCCGAAGAGTGGGTCATCAACGGAAACAAGATGTTCGTGACCAACGGCCCCCTGGCGGACTTCTTCGTGGTCTTTGCCGTGACCGACAAAGGCGCCAGCACCAGCAAGAAGATGACGGCTTTCCTGGTGGAAAAGGAGCGGGGGCCGAAGGTGGGCTCCATTGAGAACAAGATGGGCCTGAAGCTGTCCGTCACGTCGGAGATCATCTTTGAGGATGTGCGGGTGCCCAAGGACCACGTCATCGGCGAGGTGGGCCAGGGCTGGGGGGTCAGCATGAGTGAGCTGAATCCCTCCCGCATCACCACGATGGCGTTTCCCCTGGGGGTGGCCCAGGTGGCGCTGGACTACGCCGCGGCCTATGCCAACACCCGGGTGGCGTTCGGCAAGCCCATCATCAAGAACCAGGGGCTGGCATTCATGCTGGCCGATATGCAGATCCGCATTGACGCCTCCCGGGCCATGGTCTACGAAGGCGCCCGGTGCATCATGGAGGGACGTGACATCGGCACGCTGAGCGCCACGGTGAAGGCGTTTGTGGCGGAGAGCACCGTCCAGACTACCATGGACGCCATCCAGGTCTTTGGCGGCTATGGCTACACCAAGGACTACCCGGTGGAAAAGCTGGCCCGGGACGCCAAGATTTTCTGCATCTTCGACGGGACGACCCAGGTGCAGAAGCACATTCTGGGCAAGATGCTGGAAAAGAAGTACAAACAGTAAAAAGGAGGTATCGAACCACGATGGTGGAATATCCGTTCGCAACAGAGGAACAGGCGGAATTCGCCGAGCAGGCGCGGCTGATCCTGGAGAAGGAGCTGGCCCCCCGGCTGGAGGAGCTGGAGCATGAGAACAACGGCCTGGGCGGCTTTCCCCTGGACGTTTTGAAGACCCTGGCAGACGCCGGCTACTGCGGCATGACGATTCCGGAGAAATGGGGCGGTCTCGGCTTTAACCACGTGACGAAGAGCCTGATTTTGGAGGAGATGTCCAAGGTGGACGCCGGTTTTGCCTTCAACTTCAACGCCTGCACCATGATGACTTTTGAGCATATCGAGCGCAGCCACATCCCGGATGCGGATAAGCAGGCCTGGGCGGACCGCCTGATTGCTGGCGAGTCGCTGGGGGCGTTCTGCCTGACAGAGCCCAGCGCTGGCTCCGATGCCGCCGCGATCCGCGCCACCGCGACTTATGACGAGGCGGCGAAGGAGTGGGTCATCAACGGCAGAAAATGCTTTATTACCAATGCGCCGTATGCGGACCACTTCATCGTCATCGCATGGACAGACAAGTCCAAGAGCGCCGGAAAGGGCATGACGGCCTTCCTGGTGGAGAAGGACCGGGGCGTGCAGATCGGCAAGATGGAGAACAAGATGGGTCTGAAGCTCTCCGCCACCGCCGATGTCATCTTCGACGATGTCCGCGTGCCCGAGGACCATGTGATCGGCGAGGTGGGCCGCGGCTTCGGCGAGGCGATGAGCACGCTGGATGAGGCGCGGATCTGCGGCATGGCCTACTGCCTGGGCATCGCCCAGCGGGCGGTGGAGGAGTCCGTGCGGTACGCGCAGACCCGCGTGGCCTTCGGCAAGCCCATCATCCAGCATGAGGGCCTGGGCTTCCTGCTGGCCAATATGGAAATCCGCACTCAGGCGGCCCGGGCCATTCTGTATCAGGGCGCGCAGATGCTGGATGCCGGAAAGCCCATCGGGACGATCAGCTCCGCCTCCAAGGTGTTTGTCTCGGAGAGCACCATGCAGACAGCGGTGGACGCGGTTCAGGTCTTTGGCGGTTACGGGTACATGAAGGACTATCCTGTGGAGAAGCTGATGCGCGATGCCAAGATCTTCTGCATTTTCGACGGCACCACGCAGATTCAGCAGATGATCATTGCAAGATCGCTGGATAAGAAATACCGGCAGTAATATTGCATGGGAAGGAGAATGGATTATGATTATGGGATTGACCGTTGGCGCGTTCCTCCTGGCGGTTGTATGGCCGGCGGTTGACGTGCTGTTTTCCATCGTGGTGGGATTGACGGACTCTTACGAGGGAATGCACGTGGAGGAAGAGTGCGGCGAAGGCTTTGAGATGTGGTACAACACATTCGGATGAGAAGGGAGGCTTGCGGAAATGTCAGATAATATTCAGATGTGGGGCGTTGTAGTGGTCTACATGGTGGCCTGCGTGGCTGCCGGCATCATCACCGCCCGCAAGATGAAAAGTAGCAGCGCAGAGGATTATTTCACCTCGAAAAACCAGCTGCCTCCCCTGGCGGTGGCCTTTTCCCTGGTAGGCACGGCCATGAGCGGCGCCATGTTCCTGGGCGTACCCGGGCAGGCTTACACCATGGGATGGCCCATCGTGTTCGCCATCTGCATGACCTCCGGCATGGTGGGCGTGCTGCTGGCGAATCTGCTGCTGGCAAAGCCCATGCGCCATTACAGCGAGCATCACCGCTGCACCACCATCACCGAGATCCTGGTGGACATCTTCCACGATAAGCGGCTGCGCTACATCCTGATCCCCACCATCCTGCTGGGGAACCTGTTCTACGGCATGGCCCAGTGGGTCTCCATCGGCAACCTCTTCTCCGGCCTGACGGGAATAGATTACCGGGTGGCGGTGATCATCGGCGTGATCGTCACCCTGCTGTACATGATCCTGGGCGGCAACAGCAGCAACGCCCTGGTCAGCGTGGTCCAGATGTTCATTGCCATGGCGGCCAGCCTGTATGTGATCATTCTGGCGCTGTACCTCAGCGGCGGATTCACGCAGTTAAATCTGAACATGGCGGCAATCGACATCGGCAACGTCTCCGTGCTGAACGACTCGGTTCCCCTGTGGACGTTCCTGGGCTTTACCTTCATTTACAGCATCGGTATGATGGGCAACCCCGCTGCCGTCATCAAGTTCGTGCAGATCAAGGACCACAAGCTGTATCCCAAGTGCCTGCTGATGGCCACGATCTCCTATACCATCATCTGCTTCGTGCCGGTGGCCGGCATGTTCATGATGAACGAGACCGCCCAGGGCCGGATGCCGTTCATTGAGGCGACGGACACCGTGATGCCCGTGTTCCTGGCAAATTACGGCTCTCCCCTGGCCGCCGGCCTGGTGGTGGCCGCCTGTCTGGCGTGCATCATGTCCACCGGCGCCGCACTGATGTTCTCCGCCGCCAGCTCTCTGGTCAAGGACGTGATGGCCGATCTGCTGCACGTGAACATCGAGGGGAAGAAAGGCGTGGTATACAGCCAGATCGCCGTGGTGATTCTGACCGTTCTCAGCGCCGCCATCGCACTGGACCCGCCGGGCGTGATCGTGGATCTCGCAGCGCAGGCCTGGGGACTCATGGCTGCCTGCATCACATTCCCGCTGCTGCTGGGCTTCCGCTGGCGCCGCGCCACAAAGGCCGGAGCCTTCTGGGGGATGCTGGTCGGATTCATCATTGATATCGGCCCGTTTGTGGGGCTCTGGACCCATCCCCTGCCGCTGACGCCGGGTGTGACGGGAATGTTTGCCAGCGGCATCGTCATGATCATCGTAAGCCTCTGCACCAAGCCTGACAACAAGGAGTTCCTGCCGCCCACCCGTGCGGAGATGAAGGCGGCCCGGGCAAAAGCCCGCGCTGCCAAGAGCGCGCAGTGAGTCCGTGTGCCGGACCGCAGAAACTGCATAGGAGGAAGCCATGATCAGAAAACTGGAAGATCAGCGCACAGAGAACCGGGAGAATGTCTGCGGCGGAAAGGGCGCCGTCACAGTCCGGCATTTTCTGGAGGCGTCGGACTTGGCCGGGAAGGCATCTCTGTGCGGCGTCATCACCATCCCGCCGGGGGTGACCTTTGGCCTGCATGACCACACGGAGGATGCAGAGATCTATTATGTGCTGAAAGGGGAAATCCTCACGGGCGCTCCCGGGGAGGAGCAGCGTCTGAAGGCAGGGGACGCCACCTTCACGGCCGGCGGAGAGATTCACCGCCTGGAAAATCCGGGAACGGAGGCGGCGGAAGTGCTGTCTGTCATCATCGGCAGCCAGGCAGTGCGGAAGACGTTCCCAACACCAGATTGATCCCCGCAGAATCTGACCGGAATCCGGACACGCCGCCACGGCTGTGGCGGCGTGTCCGGCGTTCTTCCATGTTTGCGCATGTTGACTTTTTCACAATCTTTGACTATAATTTTATGGGAAATACGGGGAGAGCAGTTCCCGCACCCACCATTCCGACGGACGATTTCATGTGGAGGCAGAGTATGACGATACGGCATATGCGGATATTCGCTTCTTTGTATGAAAACAATGGGAACATGACCAAGACTGCCGAAGCGCTCTTCATGACGCAGCCGGCGATCAGCGCGGCCCTCTCGGAAATGGAGAGCTATTACGGCTGCAAGCTGTTTGACCGGGTTTCCAGAAAGCTGTACATCAACAGCGCCGGAACCAAGTACTATGGGTATGTCCGGCGGATTCTGAACATGATCAACGATATGGAAATCGGAATGGAGGATCTGAAGGGCCATCAGTCTCTGCGGATCGGCTGCTGTGACACCATGGATGCCTGCGGCCTGCCCAAATACATCTCCGGATTTATGGAAATCCACCCCGGCATCAAAATCCGGAGCTGGGTGGATACCGGTGACGGACTGATTGATAAGATTCTCAACAACGAGCTGGACCTGGCCATCATTGACAAGGAGTGCGTCAACAAGAAGATCGTCAGCGTGGACTTTATGGCGGCTGATATGACCTTTGCGGCTGCTCCGAAGCTGGGATATCAGGAGGGGCAGACCATCTCGGTCTCCGAACTGGTAAAGCAGCCGCTGCTCTTCCGGGAGAAGGGAAGCGGCGCCCGCAGCGTTGTGGATGAGGCCCTGCGCCGGCATGGTCATCAGGTGGAGCCCGCCTGGGAGAGCGTGGGAAACGTCTTTGTGCTGAATGCGGGGATTCGGGGCATGGGCCTCTGCTGCCTGCCGAAAAATATCATGGAGCCCTATCACCGCAGCGGCAAGCTGGTGTATCTCCATGTGGAGGGCCTGGATCTGAAGCTGTACTATAAAATCATCCGTCATGTTGACAAGGACTCCACCAAGGTCATTCAGGACTTTATCAAGATGTGTCAGGACTTCCAGGAGAGCCTGTGAGAAGGAACTGGATCGCTGCGCATGAACGAATGGATATGAGCCGTCAGCTCTGTTTGAAACAGAACTGGCGGCTTTTTTGCGCGCAGAGCAGAGGGAGGAAAGCCCCGGGAATATACAGATTTCATTATAAATGTAATTGAGACTTCTTATTTCAAATTTGAAGGGAAGTCTTTTATAATAGTCACAGACAGAACACTCCATATTTTTCACAAGGGGGAAACCAGATATGAACATTCTAGTCTGTGTCAAGCAAGTCCCGGACACCACCCAGGTGAAGATCGACCCGGTGACCAATACCCTGATCCGGGATGGCGTACCGGCCATCGTCAATACCTTCGACGCCTTCGCCCTGGAGGCGGCGGCCCGAATCAAGGATAAGATTCCTGATACTAAAATCGTGGTGATGTCCATGGGGCCGGAGAACGCCAAGAACGCTCTGAAGGAGTGCCTGGCCATCGCGGCGGACAAGGCCTATCTGGTCTCCGGTCGGCCCTTCGGCGGATCGGATACCCTGGCCACCAGCTACATCCTCTCCAACGCCGTGAAGAAGGTGGAGGAGTTGGAAGGGAAGTTCGACGCCATTTTCTGCGGAAAGCAGGCCATCGACGGCGACACCGCCCAGGTGGGCCCCGAGCTGGCAGAGCACCTAGGGTATCCCCAGGTCACCTGCGGCCTGGAGTGCGAATACAAGGACGGGCGTTTGGAGGTGCTGAAGGAGGATCAGGATGCCAACATGGTGATTGGAATCGGTCTGCCCTGCGTCGTGACCTTTACGAAGCCCAGCTTTGATCCCCGATATCCTACCATCAAGCGTAAGATGGCCGCCAACCGTACCCAGATTCCGACTCTGGGCGTAGAGGAACTGGCAGACATCGACGCTGCACGCATCGGCCTGAAGGGCTCTCCCACCCATGTGAAGAAGTCCTTTGTCCCGGAGAAAAAGAAGGGCGGCCTGATCATACAGGAGGAGACAATGGAGGCCTCTGCAGCCAAATTGATCTCGCTGCTCAGTGACGCACACGTGATTTGATGGGAGGGAATGACATGGAAGCCAAGACCAAGGATCTGTGGGTATTTGTAGAGACGAAGGCAGACGGCTCTGCCAAGAATGTGGGCCTGGAGCTGTTGAATCCCGGCCGCCGCCTGGCCAACAAGCAGGGCGGAGCGCTGGTGGCAGTGATCATCGGAAATAATGTGGACGAGGCGATGAAGGCCGCGGCGGCGCATGATGCGGACAAGGTCATCGTGGTAGAAGGCGACGAGTACCAGAATTACAGTACTGACGCCTACGCCAACGCCATGTATCACTTGGTGGAGAAGTACGGTCCCACTACTCTGATGATTGGCGCCACGCCAAACGGTCGGGACTTCGGCCCACGACTCAGCTGTCGGTTAAAAACCGGCCTCACCGCTGACTGCACCAGCTTGGACATCGACGAGGAAAGCGGTGACATCGCTTGGACTCGCCCGGCCTTCGGCGGCAACCTGATGGCGACGATTCTCTGCTCCAACACCCGGCCCCAGATTGGCACGGTTCGGCCCGGCGTGTTCAAGAAGGCCGCTCCGGTGGAGCCACATGCGGAGGTCATCCGGGAGGATTATCATGTGGCACCGGAGGAGATCCGAACAGAGTTGATCCGGGTCATTCACGAAGCGGCAGAGGAGATTGTCGATCTGGAAGGCGCGGACATCATCGTCTCTGGCGGCCGGGGCGTCGGTGGCCCGGAGGGATTCACAACCCATATCAAGCCCCTGGCAGAGGCCCTGGGTGCCACGGTGGGCGCTTCCCGCGCGGCGGTGGATTCCGGCTGGATTAGCCACGCCCACCAGGTTGGACAGACCGGCAAGACGGTGGCTCCTAAGCTGTACATCGCCTGCGGCATCTCAGGCGCCATCCAGCATCAGGCAGGAATGTCCGGTTCGGACTGCATCGTGGCCATCAACAAGGACCCGGAGGCACCCATTTTTGAAATCGCACACTACGGGATCGTAGGAAACCTCTTCGAGGTGCTGCCTCTGCTGACTGCAGAGGTAAAAAAGCTGAAAGAGGCCTGATTCCGGAAATTTAGAATCGAACATCAAATAAGGAGGACCGCACCATGGATTTCCGACAGGATGAGATGCACGCAGAACTCCAGCAGATGTACCGCAACTTTGCCCTGGGGACAGTAAAGCCCCTTGCGGCAGAGATCGACAAAGAAGAACGCTTTCCCACGGAGACTGTGGCACAGATGGCGGAGATGGGCCTGTTGGGCATTCCGTTCCCGGAAGAATATGGCGGCACGGGGATGGACAATCTCTCCTACGTGCAGTGTGTGGAGGAACTGAGCAAGGTCTGTGCCTCCACCGGTGTGATTGTTTCCGCCCATACCTCGCTGTGCGCTACGCCGATTTTCCTCTTCGGTACAGAAGAACAGAAACAAAAGTACTTGGTTCCCCTGGCGAAGGGTGAGAAGCTGGGCGCCTTTGCCCTGACGGAGCCGGGCGCAGGCACAGATGCCGGTGGACAGAAGACTACCGCCGTGTTGGACGGGGATCACTATGTGCTCAACGGCAGCAAGATTTTCATTACCAACGCAGGGCCAGCGGAGGTCTACGTGGTGATGGCCATAACAGACAAGGCAAAAGGGAATCACGGCATCTCTGCCTTTATCGTGGAGAAGGACTTTCCGGGATTCCAGATCGGCAAGCATGAGGAGAAGATGGGCATTCGGGCCTCCTCCACCTGCGAGCTGGTGTTCGAGGACTGCATCGTCCCCCGAGAGAACCTCCTGGGCCAGGAGAGCAAGGGCTTCAAGTACGCCATGATGACTCTGGACGGTGGGCGGATCGGTATTGCCGCCCAGGCGACGGGAATCGCCCAGGGGGCTATTGATGAGGCGGTGGAATACGTCAAGACCCGCAAACAGTTCGGCCAGTTTCTCTCCACTTTCCAGAATACCCAGTTTGAACTGGCTCAGATGCAGGCCAATACGGACGCGGCACGGTTGCTGGTGTATCGGGCGGCTTGCGCTAAGGACCAGCATGAGTCGTACAGCCATCTGTCTGCTATGGCAAAGCTGGTAGCCTCTCAGAACGCCAACGATGTGACCCGGCGGTGCTTACAGCTCTTCGGCGGCTACGGCTATACCCGGGAGTACCCTATCGAGCGGATGATGCGGGATGCCAAAATCACGGAGATTTATGAGGGCACCAGTGAGGTGCAAAAGATGGTGATCTCCAGCTGGATGGGTGTCCGCTGATTTTCTCTGAATCTTCCACTGCATCTGCTGCGGGTGAAGATCCATACAACAAAGCGTCCCCAGCGCAGTGTATGTGCTGGGGACGCAACTCCAAAAAAATGTAGAGCTTGTTTGACGTTGGTTTTCTCGGGCTGTGTACGTTGCAAACTTCCTCACAGGAATAGAAGGGAGATGCTATGGCAACGAAGACTGCATCGACTCTGTGGAAACCCTGAAAGTCAAGCTGACCGAAATGCGGAAGGCCCAGGCGGTGTTCGCCACCTTTACACAGGAACAGGTGGGCGAGATCTACTAGCAGGCAGCCATGGCGGCGGAAACGAGCATGGGTGTGGTGGAGGACAAGGTCATCAAGAATAACTGTGCCTCCGAGCACGCACATAGCTGCTACTTCCGCCACAAAAGACCTGCGGAGTATTCTCTGAGGACAAGGCGTTGGACACCAAGCGGGTTGCTAAACCCGCGGGCATTGTGGGTTCCGTGACGCCGACGACGAACCCCACCTCCACCTGCATCTTCAAGATCCTGATTTGACTCAATACTAGCATAGCCATCCTCACATCTCCCTATCGTCAAGCGGTGTACCATCGAGGTGGCCCGCATCATGCGGGAGGCGGCCTATTGCTCCAGCGCCCCGGCCATTGGCGTGAGCCCCGGCAACTGCGATGTGATCTTCGACGACACCTGTGACATCAAGAATGCGGTGGCGTCCGCCATCTACTCCAAGATATTTGACAACGGCATGATGTGCGCCGAGGAATAGTACGTGACGGTGCTGGACAGCATCTACGACCAAGTGACGCAGGCGTTCCAGAACAGGCACTGCTACTTCCAGAACCCGGAGGAGGCTAAGAAAGTGGGGAGGTGCTCTTCAACCTCCGCCAATCACGGCGTGAAGCTCACTGCCGTCGTCGTCCTGCGGTGAAGCCAACATCGAGCAGATGCTGAACATCAAGACGGTGGCGGAGAGGAGAGAGAATATGCTGTGGCTAAGGATGCCTGAGAAGGTGTACTTCAAGAAGAGTTACACAGGTGACCCTAAAAGAGCCGAAGGAATACTGCCACTTCAAGAAAGGCGTTCATCGATACCGACGCTGACCTCTTCAAGATGGGGATGTGCCAGCTGGTAACCGATCAGCTGACAGAGATGGGCATCAAGGCAAAACAGGTGTGCATCTCACCGCCGCGGGCACTGGCTCCGAGGTGACGCTGTTCACTATCATTTCCGACACCAACACCGGGGCCAAGTAGCCGCTGGCGTACTATGAGTTGCTACCTACCATGGCCATCGTGGACGCGGACGGCATGATGAACATTCCCAAGAGTGTCACTCGTGCCTCCAGCTATGATGTGCTGACTTATTCGGATGCAGACTGTATCCGTGGTAACTAGCATCCGATATTTAATTGCAGTATTGAATTCACTTGAAATTTTTATTAAAAATTGGAAGAAATGTAGAAAGTAAAATGAATCACTGCAAATTTCTAAGACCCGGCAATTACCTTGCCGGGTCTTGCTTTATCCTCAAAACCACAGAGCGAGGTGAGGGGGTGAGGTGATTGGGACCGTCTGAACGAAGACAGGCAATTTGGGAACACCTGTGCAGTGCACGGTTTGATACAACGAAACGCTTGGCAGTCCGCTTTGGTGTTTGCGAACGAACAATCCGAAGTGACTTGGTCGCACTTTCCTGTATGCATCCCATTGAGACCTCATTCGGCCCCTATGGAGGCATTCATGTTTCAAATTGGTATCATCCGGAGCAGAAACGGCTATCGTCTATACAGACATCTCTTTTGGTAAGAGTCCGCATGACTCTGGAAGGTGAAGATTTGAGAGTTATGAACTCCATCCTCATCCAGTTCGCTCTGCCAGGAAGTTACTAGAATCAAAAATACAGAAAGATGGGCTTCCGTGTACATTGAAAATATTATATCCGGCAGCGAACTAACATCAGCTTACGGGCTCCCTGACGAGGGGAGGTAGCGATGCGGCGGGTGCGCGAAGACCATCTGTAGAACATAGAAAGATATTTTCTTTTGCATGTTCTGTAAATGACGGCCACAAAAGGTGTAGAGCGGGTCCACCCAGCCAAAAACAACTTTGGCAAGTTGTCTTGCGATGATTCCGTAAGCCTATAATGGTACTCTGTGTCTTCATTTTGATGGGGGCATCTCGGAGCGATCCTCGGAGGGGTTCAATTCCCGGAGGGCGGTGCCAACCGCCGGTTCGTTTGTCGCCCGCAGCTCGGGGAGTAGTGTCAAATAGAGCTGAAAAGATTTTGCAACATTCTCATTCCGCCATTGTCAGTACAGGAAGTAAAATAACACTTCAAAAATATTACGGTAATGGCTGAATGATCTTCAAGGGGCGAGGAACTCTTGTCCCTCGCCCCTTGGAGTAGAGCATATAAGAATGAACAAATGGACTTGAAAAAGAAGGGAGCTGAGCAACTTGTCAAATCAATGCTATAAGTCCATTGATGAATTGCCGATTATGCTTACGATTCCACAAGTGGCTACGGCCCTCAATATCTCCCGCTCCAGCGCATATGAGCTTGCTCATCAAAAGAGATTTCCAGCTATGCTGGTTGGCAGCAGAATTGTCGTTCCCAAGGACAGGCTTCTTTCGTGGATTGATGAAAGAGTTGCCCAGGGAGTTTTTTAAGACTAGGGGGCTACAGTGATGGCGAGGAGAAGAGCTCGGGGAGAAGGAAGTATTCGGAAACGAAAAGATGGGAGATGGGAAGGGCGCTACACGATTGGTCGTGATGAGGAGACGGGAAAGCTCATCTATAAAAATGTCTTAGCAAAAACACAGGCAGAATGTAAGCGAAAGCTTGGTGAAGCGATCAGTCAGCAGCAAGAAAGCGTAGAGAACGACATCTATCGTAAAAACGATGCCACTGTAACATTGCCGGAGTCTTGTGCATCAAGAAAACAGATCTTACAAGAAAACCATGATACATACACGGTTGGACACTGGCTCAATACTTGGTATGAACTCTATTCCAAGCCGAATCTCCGGCGAAGTACACAGGTACAATACAGTTACTTTATAAAAGATATTATACTTCCCCGTATTGGCGAGTTGCCCATACAGAACTTGACTGGTCTGCGCCTCCAAAGGCTATACCAGGATCTTCGTGAGAATGGCAAGATATCTCCGCGTGGGGGCGCAAGTCCTGGACTGAGTCCAAAGACCATCCGAAGTATTCATATGGTTCTGCACAGTGCAATGGATCAAGCAGTGAGAGAAGGGATCATCACAAAGAATCCAACGATTGACTGCAAGCCACCAAAGCTGGAAAAACGGGAAATGAGAGTGATTCAGCCGGAACAGGTATCTGCTTATCTTCGTGCGGCAGCAGATCGCAATGTTTTGCCAATGTTTTATCTGGAGTTGACTAGCGGCCTTCGTAAAGGGGAATTGCTTGCGCTCCTCTGGAGTGACTTGGATGTAGAGAAATGCAGTATCTCTGTAACAAAAGCTGTTTCCAGAAGAGAAGGGGAATTGGAGGTAACTCCGCCCAAAACCCGCCACTCTATACGCAATATCGTCATTCCAAAGCAGGCAGTCGATCTATTGCTCCAGGAACACAGTCTCCATCCTGATAATCCCTACATGTTTCCATCACCGGTGACAGGGACAATGTATAATCCGGATGCGGTCGGACGCATCCACAAAAAGATACTCAAAGATGCAGGGTTAGAAGATTGCCGCTTTCACGATCTGCGGCACACCTTCGCAACGCTGGCGATCCAGAACGGTGTGGACATCAAAACACTCTCTGGAATTTTGGGGCACTATTCCTCTGGTTTTACACTGGACACCTATACGCACGTCACACAGGGGATGAAGCAAGATGCCGCAGAGAAAATGGGACGATTTATGGAAATGAAGCTATGAGGAGAAACAATGTCCAATCTGTCCAGCCGGATTCAACGGTTAATGGGTCAGTTAATGGGTCAAAAATGGGTCAAGAAAAATGAAACCTTCAAAAAAGTTACAAAAGACCCGCCGATTTCATTCGAAATCAGCGGGTCTTTTGGTACGCCCTGAGGGATTCGAACCCCCGGCCTTCTGGTCCGTAGCCAGACGCTCTATCCAGCTGAGCTAAGGGCGCATGTCTCACAGACAGCTTATTTATATTAGCATGTGTTACCTGGAAATGCAAGTGTTTTTTTCATTTTTTTCAGTTTTTTTTAGAAAGCCCGAAACCCTTGTCAGAATGGGCATTTTGTGGTAGAGTACTGACTGTATAGATCAGGAAAGCGGTGGGGAAATGGAAAACAACATCTTCAAAAGTGTTGCCTTCGGTGGCTTCGACAAGCAGGATGTCATCCACTATATTGAACAGGCTGCCCGTCAGTCTGCGGAGATTCAGGAGCGTCTGCAACAGGAAAACGATGACCTGCGCGCCCGGATTCAGGCTTTGGAGGAACAGAGCGCGGAGCAGGAACGGCAGATCCGGGCGGCAGAGGATCAGCGCCGCAGTCTGGAGCAGCAGCTGGCCAAGGAGCAGTCTGCCCGGCAAGCGCTGGAGGAGGAAAAGGCCCAGCTCCTTCCCCAGGCCCAGGAGGCCCAGCGGCTGCGGCCTGAGGCCGAAGCCTATGCCCAGTTCCGGGATCGGGTTGGGGATATTGAGTGCGAGGCCCATCAGCGTGCCGCCGCCTTGGAGCACACAACCATGGCCCGGATGCGGCAGGCCTCCGACACCTTCCAGGCCCAGTATCAGGCGGCCATGGCCACGTTTGAAACCGCCTCTGCCCATGTGACGTCGGAGCTGCGCAAGATCGAGGTGACACTGTCTCAGCTGCCGCGGACTATGGACCGAACCGGCGCCGAGCTGAAAGAGCTGAAGACGCTGCTGGACGGAAACAGCAAGGAGCGGTCATAAAAAAGAGGAAAGGGAGCCGTGTGTTTCACCCGGCTCCCTTTATTTATGTTTATGCCGAAAAATGAAAAAAAGTCAGGTAAAATAAAAAACTTTTTGCTTCTGCCGCATAGAGAGGGAAGGGACTGTTAAAAATAAAACGCACAGGAAACTTTTGGGGGTATTGCACACGTTTGCACGAATTTGCGCACACGTTTGCGCTCAATCGACAAAAATTTTTGCGCAATCTTTGTGCAAAAAGAAGAAAGCGGGGAGCAGCGGTAAAAATTCCTTGCAAAGGTAGGCACAGTGACCTATACTAATGGCTATAAGTGTGGTGTTTTTGTGAATAAGTGCACTGCCGGGGTGAAAGGTGGCAGTGCGGGCCGGCTGCGGAAAGCCGGCTGGAAGTGTCAAGTGACGGTATGGAACGCCCCAATATCCCCATTTTGCGAAGGAGAGAAGGTGAAAGTGGATGTCCCTGGAAGTCATTGAGAAGGTTACGCAGGTGGAAAACGAGACTCGAGAGCGCAAGGTCGCCGCGGAAGCAGAGGCGAAGAAGATTGTCGCCGAAGCGGAACGGGAGGGGCTTGCGCTCTTGCAGCGTGTACGAGCTGAGGCCGCCGACAGCGGGGGCGCTCTGCTGAAGCAGGCGGAGGCCAAGGCTGCGGAACGGTCCGCCGGGATTGCAGCCGCCGCGGAGGCAGAGGCGGAAGCCCTGCGGAAGGAGGCCGGCCGGCACCTGGAGGAAGCGGCTGAGTTTATTGTCGGAAGGGTTGTGAAACACTGAGATGGCCATTGTAAAAATGAAAAAGCTCCGTGTCATCGCCATGGCCGACCGACGGGAGGAGCTGCTCAAGGGCCTGCTGCGGCTGGGGTGCCTGGAGATCAGCGAGCCGGACGAAAAGCTGTCCGACCCGGCGTGGTCGGGCCTTCTGGAGCGGGGGACCTCGACGCTCTCTGCCACCAAGACGGAGATGGGAGACGTGAACACCGCACTGTCGGCCATCAAGCGGTATGCCCAGCTGAAGGAGGGCGTCTTCATCAAGCGCCATCCCATCTCCGAAAAGGAGTTTCTGGGCAGCGGCACGGTGGAGCAGGCCAAGGCGGTCAGTGAGGAAGTGGGGCGTCAGCTCCAGACGCTGACCCGCCTCCAGGGCGAGGAGAGCCGCCTGCTGTCCCGGCAGGCGGGGCTGGAGCCTTGGAAGGGACTGGACATGCCGCTGGAGTCCGCGGGCAGCGAGCACGCGGTGTTCCGCCTGATGGTGTGTCCCGGTTCCACGGACATGGCCGCCGTGCAGACGGCCCTGGGCGATACCGCGGCCCAGATGCAGGAGATCAGCGCCGACAAGCAGCAGCGCTACTGCCTGCTGGTGTGCCACAAAGCCGAGGAGGAGCAGGCGCTGGAGCAGCTGCGTCCCTTCGGATTCAGCGCCACGGCGTTCCAGGGCTACACCGGGACCCCGGCGGAGAATCTGAACCGCCTGTCCGGCGAGATCGCGGAAAACCGCAAGCAGCAGGAGGCGGCGGAGGCCGCCATCGTGGCCCAGGCCGGCGCCCGGGACGCGCTGCGGGTTTACGCGGACCGTCTTGCGGCGGAGGCCGCCAAGGACACCAGCGCCGAGCGGCTGCTGACCGACGGCACCATCCTTTTCTTTGAGGGCTGGGCCCCTGCGGAGCAGCTGGGCCTGGTGAGCGCCCTGCTGGACAAGCTGGGCTGCGCCTGGGAGGCGTCGGACCCCACGGAGGACGAGATCTCCAAGGTCCCCGTGCAGCTGAAGAACAACTGGCTGACAAAGCCTTTGAACATGGTGACGGAGATGTATTCGCTCCCCGCCTATGACAACGTGGACCCCAACCCGCTGATGGCGCCGTTCTTCATTTTGTTCTACGGCATCATGATGGCGGATATGGGCTACGGACTTTTGATGATCCTGGCCTCGGTGCTGGTGACGCGGAAGTATCACCCCAAGGGCACCATGGGGCACCTGTTCTCCCTGATGGGTCTGTGCGGTGTCAGCACCTTTATCATGGGCGCCATCACCGGCGGCTTCTTCGGCGACTTCCTGACCCAGGTGGTGCTGCTGACCACCGGCAAGGACTTCGCCCTGCCGGCACTGTTCACCCCCCTGAACGACACGCTGATGATCCTGGTGGGCGCCATGTGTCTGGGCTTCGTCCAGATCGCCACCGGCATGGTGATCAGCATGGTGCAGAAGTTCAAGAAGGGGCAGGTCATGGACGCCGTGTGGGAGGAGATCACCTGGTTCATCGTCTTCGCCGGCGGCGGCCTCATGGCTCTGGGCGTGACGCCCATATTGCTGTACGTGGGCATTGTCATGGTGGTGCTGGGCCCCATTGTCACCGGCACGGGCCTGGGGAAGATCACCGGGATCTTCGGGTCCCTGTACAACCACATCACCGGGTATTTCGGCGACATCCTGTCCTATTCCCGTCTGATGGCCCTGATGCTGGCTGGCAGCGTCATCGCCCAGGTGTTCAACACCCTGGGCGCCATCCCCGGCAACATCATCGTCTTCATCATCATCTCCATGGCGGGCAACGCATTGAACTTCGCGTTGAACCTTCTGGGCTGCTACGTCCACGACCTGCGCCTGCAGTGCCTGGAGTATTTCGGTAAATTCTACGAGGACGGCGGCAAGCCGTTCCGGCCCCTTGCGATCAACACAAAATTTGTCGACATTCAAAACGACTGAGGAGGAAAATACTATGGGATTCTTTGAAGCTTTTGGCGGTCTGGCTCTGGCGCTGCTGGGCGCCGGTCTCGCAGCGGCTCTGTCCGGCGTTGGTTCTGCTAAGGGTACCGGCATCGCCGGTGAGGCGGGCACAGGCCTTCTGTGCCAGGACCCCTCCAAGTTCGGTAAGGTCATGATCCTGCAGGTCATTCCCGGCACCCAGGGTCTGTACGGCCTGGTGGTGTGGTTCTTCGCCATCTTCCGCATGGGTCTGCTGGGCGGCGACGGCCTGCCTGAGCTGACCATTCAGCAGGGCCTGCAGTACTTCGTGGCGTGCCTGCCCATGGCACTGGGCGGATTGCTCTCTGCCATTGCCCAGGGCCGCGTGGCCGCCGGTTCCATCAACATCCTGGCCAAGAAGCCCGACGACTGGTCCAAGGGCATGGTGCTCTGCATCACCGTGGAGTTCTACGCCATCCTGTCTCTGCTTGCTTCCATGCTGATGATCATCAATATCAGCAAGTAAGCGCCGGAAGAAAGGCGAATTGCTTATGAAGGGAATCGAAAAGATCACGGCCCGCATCACCCAGGAGGCCCAGGCGGAGATCGACCGCACTTTGGCCGACGCCCGGGAACAGGCCGCTCAGATCACCGCCCGCTATCAGGCCCAGGCGGACGCCGAGGCGGCAAGCCTCGCCGCCCGGAACGAGAAGGCCGCGGCGGAGCGTGAGGAGCGGCTGGTGAGCGTGGCCCAGATGGAGGCCCGAAAGGTGGCGCTTGCTGCCAAGCAGGAGATGGTGGAGCAGGTGTACCGGCGTGCGCTGGAAAAGCTCCGGTCCATGCCTCAGGAGCAGTACACAGCCGTTTTGGCCGCGCTGCTGGTCCAGGCGTCCTCCACGGGAGCGGAAGAGGTCGTCTTCTCTCCGGAGGACCAGGCCACGGCGGGCAAGGCCGCCGTGGCCAAGGCCAACGAGCAGCTGCCCAAGGGGAAGCTGACCGTCTCCCAGGAGACCCGGCCCATTGCCGGCGGCTTCATCCTGAAAGACAACAACGTGGAGGTCAACTGCACCTTCGACACCCTGGTGCGCCTGCAGAGGGCGGAGACCGCGGGAGCGGTGGCAAAGAAGCTGTTCCCGGACACCTGACAAGGAGGAAGTGTCTTGGCGAAAAAAATCAAAGACACCGATTACCTGGTGATCTCCGCCCGGGTGAAGGCCATGGAAACCGGGCTGTTGAGCCGGGAGCGCATGGAGCAGATTCTGGAGGCCAAAAGCGACGAGGAGGCTGCCAAGATTCTGCAGGAGTGCGGGTATCCCGAGCTGGACGCCGCCGATCCCGAGGCCATGGACGCGGCGCTGTCGGCAGCCCGGGAGGAGACCCTCTCGGACGTGATGGACGGCGCCCCGGAGCCCAGGTATATCGAACTGTTCAAGCTGAAATACGACTATCACAATGTAAAGGCCCTGCTGAAGGCGGAGGCCATGGGCACCAGCGCCGACCGGATGCTGATGGACATGGGCCGCGTGAGCGCGGCAGTGCTGAAGGAGGCGGTCCGCACCGGCGAGCTGGACGAGCTGCCGCCCATGCTTGCCTCGGCGGTGGCGGAGGCCCGGGAGATTCTGGACACCACCCGTGACCCCCAGCTCAGCGACATCGCCCTGGACCGCTGGACCTACGCGGACATGGCGGCCCTGGCGGAGGACACCAACAGCGATTTCCTCCGGGGCTACGTGGCCGTGCAGATCGACGCGGCCAACCTCCGTGCCCTGGTGCGGACGGTCCGCATGGGCAAGAGCCCGGAGTTCCTGCGGGGCGTGCTGATCGAGGGGGGCGAGATCCCCACGGACGGCATCCTGACCCTCAGCGCCAACCACGGCAGCGGCATGGGAGAGGTCTACGGACCCACCCGCTTCGCCGCCGCGGCGGAGGCCGGGGCCGAGGCCCTGCGGGGCGGACCCCTGACGAAATTTGAGAAGCTGTGCGACGACGCGGTGGGCGACTATCTCGCCGGCGCCCAGTACGTGCCCTTCGGCGAGGCGCCGCTGGTCGGCTACCTGGCCGCCCGGGAGACGGAGTACACCAACCTGCGCATCCTGCTGATGGGACGCGGGGCGGGGCTCCCGGCGGACGTGATCCGCTCCCGGCTCCGGGCCGGCTACGTGTAAGGCGGGGTGAGAGCTATGGCAACAACATATCAGATCGCGGCCGTGGGCGACTGGGAGTCCGTCATGGGCTTCCGTGCCCTGGGGCTGGACACCTATCCCGTCACCTCCGTGGAGGAGGCCCGAGAAAAGGTCCGGGAATTGGCCAAGACCAACTGCGCAGTGATCTATCTGACGGAGCAGCTGGCCAAGGATATGGAGGACGTGATCGCCCACTACAAGGACGAGATCCGCCCCGCCATCATCCTGATCCCCGGCCGGGAGGGGTCTCTGGGCATCGGCAAGGCCAATATCCAGCGGGCCATCGAGCGGGCCGTGGGCGCGGACATCCTCTAAGGGGGACAGGTCCCCCTTAGACGCTCCGGCGGACTGCGTCCGCCTCCGCTGAACCCCCGCACCTCGTCAGAACAAGCTGCGCTTTGTTCGGCCCCGCTGAAAGCGAGGCCTTACCCCGCTCCGCTTGTTCTTCCTCTCCCCACCAAAGCCGCGCTGCGCTTTTGGCGGGGGCCCCGGTGTCGGTCACTGGTGGACGCCGCCCAGGGCGGCTGAGTCGGGGAATTTTCGCCACGCACATGTCGCGGCGAAAATCATTGGATCATCTTGATTTGCCGGAGGCAAATCAACCGGGAAAACCTTGGTTTTCCATGGCCCCTTTCCTTTGGTACGGCGAGTGCCGGGGTGGGGGAGAGTCCAAATTCTTTCTGGCGAATCTATCCTGAAAGAAGGTATTTGTATTGAGCGGTAAAGTTGTGAAAGTATCCGGACCGCTGGTCGTGGCCACGGGCCTGAAGGACGCCAATATGTCCGACGTGGTCCGTGTGGGCCCCCAGCGGCTGATTGGCGAGATTTTGACCATGAAGGGCGACTCCGCCTCCATCCAGGTCTACGAGGAGACCTCGGGCCTGGGCCCCGGCGCCGTGGTGGAGACCACCGGCGCCCCCATGAGCGTGGAGCTGGGCCCCGGCATGATCGAGGGCATCTATGACGGCATCCAGCGCCCCCTGGAGAAGATCGTGGAGAAGGTGGGCGCCTGCATCACCCGCGGCGTGGAAGTCCCCGCCCTGGACCAGGAGAAGAAGTGGGAATTCACCGCCACCGCCGCCGTGGGCGACAAGGTGACCGGCGGCGACATCATCGGCACCGTCCCCGAGACGCCGGTGGTGCTCCACAAGATCATGGTGCCTCCCACTCTCAAGGGCACCATCAAGAGCATCCAGAGCGGCTCCTTCAACGTGAAGGAGACCGTGGCGGTGCTGACCACCGAGGACGGCAGGGATGTGCCTCTGACCATGAGTCAGAAGTGGCCTGTCCGCGTGGGCCGTCCCTACAAGCACAAGTATCCCCCCAAGCGGCCTCTTTGCTCCGGACAGCGGATCATCGACACCATGTTCCCCATCGCCAAGGGCGGTACCGCCGCCGTGCCGGGTCCCTTCGGCTCCGGCAAGACCGTGGTGCAGCACCAGCTGGCCAAGTGGTCCGATGTGGATATCGTGATCTACATTGGCTGCGGCGAGCGCGGCAACGAGATGACCGACGTTCTGCGGGAGTTCCCGGAACTGAAGGACCCCCGCACCGGCGAGTCGCTGATGAAGCGGACCGTACTGATCGCCAACACCTCCGATATGCCCGTGGCCGCCCGTGAGGCTTCCGTGTACACCGGCATCACCATTGCCGAGTACTTCCGGGACATGGGCTACGACGTGGCCGTCATCGCCGACTCCACCTCCCGCTGGGCCGAGGCCCTGCGCGAGATGTCCGGCCGTCTGGAGGAGATGCCCGGTGAGGAGGGCTACCCCGCCTACCTTGCCTCCCGTCTTGCTCAGTTCTACGAGCGGGCCGGCTCCGTGGAGTGCATCGGCACCGATGAGCGCCGGGGCAGCCTGACCGCCGTGGGCGCCGTGTCGCCGCCGGGCGGCGACCTTAGTGAGCCCGTGTCTCAGGCCACCATGCGTATCGTCAAGGTGTTCTGGGCCCTGGACTCCTCTCTTGCCTACAAGCGTCACTTCCCGGCCATCAACTGGCTGAACTCCTATTCTCTGTACCTGGACTCTCTGAAGCCCTGGTTTGACGAGAATCTGGGCGAGGCCTTCATGGCCAACCGCGGCAAGGCCATGAGCATCCTGCAGAATGAGGCAAGCCTCAACGAGATCGTGCAGCTGGTGGGTAAGGACGCCCTGTCTCCCGCCGACCAGCTGACGCTGGAGGTGGCCCGGATGGTCCGGGAGGACTTCCTGCAGCAGAACGCCTTCACCGATATCGACGGCTTCTCCAGCTATGACCGGCAGGAAAAGCTGCTGTCTATGATCCTGCGCTACGAGGTGCTGTGCCGGGACGCCATCGCCAAGGGCGCGCCGGTGATGAAGCTCTTTGACATCCCCGCCCGGGAGAAGATCGGCCGCGCCAAGAGCGTGCCCGTGGAGGAGTATGAGCAGGTTTACGCACAGATCCAGACCGAGATGGAGCAGCAGATCGCCGAAGTAACTGCCCAGGGAGGTGACGAGGTATGATCCGTGAATACAGAACCGTAGAGGAGATCGTCAGTCCTCTGATGATGGTCCGCATGGTGGAGAACGTCACGTACGACGAGCTGGTGGAGGTGGAGCTCCACGACGGCTCCATCCGCCGCGGCAAGGTGCTGGAGGTCAACGGCGACACCGCCGTGGTCCAGCTGTTCGAGTCTGCCGCTGGCATCAACCTGGCGGACGCCAAGGTCCGCTTCCTGGGCCACCCGCTGCAGTTGGGCGTGTCCGGCGACATGCTGGGCCGCGTGTTCAACGGCATGGGTCAGCCCATCGACGGCGGCCCCGACATCCTGCCCGAGGAGTACCGGGACATCAACGGCCTGCCCATGAACCCGGCGGCCCGGGACTACCCCAACGAGTTCATCCAGACCGGCGTCAGCACCATCGACGGGCTGAACACCCTGGTCCGCGGGCAGAAGCTGCCCATCTTCTCCGGCTCCGGCCTGCCCCACGCCAATCTGGCGGCCC
>CATZYY010000002.1 GCA_958426425.1 uncultured Oscillospiraceae bacterium | reverse complement strand
GGACCGGGTGCGCGTGGTCCTCAACCACAACTCCCGGGAGGCCGAATATGACGGCGAGCCTCTTGCCCCCTTCCAGTGCCGCGTGGAGTCTGCCGGACAGTAAGGCACTCACATCGTTTCAATCAAAACCTCCGGTTTAACCGGAGGTTTTGATTTAGGCTGTGGAAAAACCCGGCATATGCGTCAAGCATATGCCGGGTTTTTTGACAGACTGAGACGCCGTCCGAAGGCTGTCAATCCTTCGGACGGCGTCTCAGGAGATGAAATTTACTTGCTAGAAATATGGGTAGGAAGATCCCACCCCTTTACCAGCGCAAAAAATGGGCGTTGCAGGCGGTCTCGGAAATCTTCTAGGTCGGGAGCGGTCCAGGTATACAGACCCTGTCCGGCCTTTTGACCGGTTTTTCCGGAGACAATTCCACCTGTTACAAGTTGTTGCAAATCTTTCGTATTGCACAATGTGGGATAGATATTTCCTGCTATGGCCGCCTCCAATTCATACCCGACCGCATCGAAGTATTCCATCAGACCAATGGAGGCATAGCGCATTCCCACGGCATAACGAACCGCCCGGTCGATGTCGGCGGGCTCCGTGACTCCCTGCTCAATCATGTCAATGCATTCCCGGTACAGAGCCTGGGCCAGCCGGTTGACAATGAATCCGGGAATGCTGCGCTTGAGAATCACAGTCTGCCGATGGAGAGAGTCCATCAGATCTTTGGCCCGCTTGAGTACTTGTGGGCTGGTGGCTGAACAACCTACCAGTTCCACCAGCGGCTGAAGGTGAACCGGCTGGAATGGATGAGCGATCAGGAACCGGCTGGGGTCAGGCAGGTAAGCGGCCAGTTGGTCCGCGTCCATGGAGGATGTGCACGACGCCAAAATGGTATCCTTTCCACAACAGGAGGCGACCTTAGCGTAGACATCCTGTTTGACGGCAGGGCTTTCCGATACGGCTTCCAGCACAAAGGTGCAGTTTTTCAGCGCCTCTGGATCCTTGGAAAAGGTCAGCAAACTCATTGCTGCCGCCTTATTTTCTTCAGATGCCATCCCCTCAGCAATGAGATCGTCCCAATTGTGTTCAATGGCCCGTCTGCATCGGTCGATTCCGTTATCGGAATGACCGACTATCACAGTCGCATATCCATTTCCGGTGGTCAGGGTAGCCTGCCCCGAGCCAATGGTGCCTGTGCCGTAGACACCAACGATTTCTCTTTTCATATATGTCACCTCTTGTGATATGATAGATTGCGGCCTGGATATTCCAGGCCGCAATTTTTTATTATGCCAGGCCAAACAGGGCGCACAGCGGGATCAGCAGCAGTGTCTCAACAGTGGGCGCGATAACTGACACCACGCAGACGTGCCAGTAGCCCTGCCGGTGGGTGGTGTGGCTGTGGTTGAGAATGTTGCACACGAAGCCGCTCTGAGGCGTAGAGTCCAGGGTACTGGAAGCTACCACGATTACCCGGTGCAGCGCCTCGGCATTAACGCCCATGGCCAGGAACCGCTCGCCCAAAATGGGGCAGACAATGGCCATACTGCCGGAGGAGGAGTTCATGACGCCCGCCATCAGCATGGTGGCAATACCGGCAATCAGCAGGGGGTTGCCGTCCAGATTAAGGACAAAGTCTGTGATTTCCTGGAAAGCGGGGGTGGCGGCCACAACGGCGCCGTAACCTGCGGCGGCGGCAGTAATGGAGATGGTCTTCAGACCGGCGAACACGCTGTCCTGCACCTCCGCGCTGATACCTTTGAGGCTGTGGGGCATATGCTTGAAGTAAAATACGAATGCTGCCACAACGCCGGCCAGCAAGGAGGTGACGATGGGCTGCTTGGCTACGTTCAAGACCACAAGGATGACCAGCATGGGCAGGACAGAGGCCAGCACGGAGGGACCGTCAGTCTCTCTCGCCACTTCCGCCGCGGTGTTCTCACCCTCCAGCTCCTCGAAGTGCTCGCCCCGATTCTTGGCCCGCTTGACCACCCACATGACATAGGCCGTGCAGAGGGTCAGCTTTAAAATGGTGGAAATCATACCGGGGATAGCGGCCGCTGCCACAGTGGTGCCCAGATACACGGTGGGAGTGGCGTTTTGGATGGAGGGGGTAAAGGGGGCTGTCATGGTTACACCAACGCATCCCACAAAATAGGCCGCAGCAAAGAATTTGCGGGGGATGTCCGCCTTACGGAACATAGCCATGGCCAGAGGATACATGGTAAACATGGCCACGAACAGGTTCACGCCGCCCAGAGTCAGGATGATGCCCATGATGATCAGGCCGATAATCGCGAAGCGGTCGCCGAAGGCCCGGAAAATAAAGGTGGAGATGCTGTTGGCGGCGCCGCTGATTTCCACCAGTTTTCCAAAGAGCGCGCCCAGCATAAACAGCAGGAAGAAATCCCGTACGTAATTTCCGAAGCCTGTCATATAGGTGACAGTGATGCCTTCATACAGGCCCATCCGCTGGGTCAGCAGCAGAAAGATGGAGGACAAAATGGTGGCGATGACGATGGGAACATTTTTTAAAACCAGCGCAATAAACAGCGCAATGGCCAATAACAAAAACAGTATGTTCATTCAGCAGCCTCCTCGATTGATACAGGATATACTTTGTGATCCAGTACATGCACATCATGACCGGGGATGATCTTAATGTGCTCGGCTTGTTCCAATGCCTCGATTTTCTCGTAAGTTTTGAAGTATGCCTTCACATCGGAGTGCAGCCCGCCGATAATGTGCCGCAGCTTTCCGTTGCCCTCCCAGTTTTGGTAGAGGTTGATGCAGTCGCCTGCCAGCAGATACGGTCCATCCTCCGTACGGACCAGGACGCCCTGGATACCGTCGGAATGGCCGGGCAGCAGAATCAGGCGGATACCGTCGTCGATCTCCGTATCGCCATCCACCGTGACCAGCTGATCCTTTGTTCGTACCCAGCTGGATACCACGCCGTACTGGGGAGACTCGTAGGTGGCGCGGTGGATGGGCAGCGGGTCCAGCGCATATTCCAGTTCTGACGCCTGCACGTAGATCTTTTTGCCGGGGAACTTGTGGTTCCCGCAGCTGTGATCCCAATGGAGGTGGGTGTTGATGAGATAATCCAGATCCTCCGGTGCAAGGCCAAAGTCCCGCTTCAGAACCTCAACAATTTCGCAGCCCTCCGGAATGTTCAGGGGCATATGATATTTGGCACCCCACTCAGCGTCGCAGGGGCCCGTGTCCACCAGAATTTTTCTTCCATTACTGCCCAGCAGCAAAAAGGAGATAAAGGGACAGGTCATTTTAACGCCGGGGTCCACCATGTAAGTAAAGCTGGATTTATCGTGTACGGGGATCTCACCCAGATAGATGGGGTAGATTTGATAGGTCACAGACATGAGAGCCCCTCCTTTAATAAGGGTATACGCTGTGTTCCAGCACCTTCATGTCATGGCCGGGAAGGATTACCTTAAAGTCGATCTTGTCCATCTTCTTGAAGGTCTCCTCGTACTCCACCAGATCTACATGGATACCGGCAGGCACGTGGCGGTACTTGGCGTTGCCCTCCCAGTTTTCATAGATATTCACGGTGTCACCGGCAATGAGATAATAGCCGTCCTCGGTATTGACACGCACGCACTGAGAGCCGGGAGTATGTCCAGGTGTCAGGAATACCTCAATGCCGGGAACGATTTCCTCATCGCCATCCAGAACCACCAGCTTGGTACCGGCAGAGGCCCAGACAGGGGTCAGACCGCACTGGGGAGACTCATAGGTGTACCAGTGGAGTTCCACGGGGTTAATGGCGTAGAGAACCTCCCTCTTCTGGGTGTAAACCTTCTTGCTGGGGAAGCAGTCGTTGTTCTGGCAGTGATCCCAGTGCAGGTGGGTGCAGATGATGAAGTCGATATCCTCCGGCTTCAGACCGTGCTTTTCCAGCACCTTGAGCAGGTGCACCTCGGGGGGCACATCGGCCTCTACATGGCTGTGGTATTTCTTGATGACCTCCAGATTCTTGGGGCCGGTGTCCACCAGGATGTTCTTCCCATCGCCCTGTACCAGGAAGGCAAGGTACGGTGAGTGCATTTTTACACCATAATCAAAGGTGAAGGTATGCATGGACTTTTCGTACTTGGTCATCTCGCCCAGGTACAGCGGTTTGATGGTATAGGTCGGTTTGCTCATAGTTGGCCCTCCATTCACACGTTATCCAGCTCCACATCCAGCAGGTAGGAGCAAAGGCACTTTCCGTGGGTATCCAGCCGCAGACTGCGGGTCACGCCGCCGCCCAGAGTTTTGGTCAAAACGAAATTCAGCGCGCCGATCTTGGGCAGCTCGTACCGAGTGACCGTTCCGTGGCAGTAACCGGAAAAGACCTTGGCCACCAGCTCCTCCGTGACTTTTTCCTTAAGCAGGTCGTAATCCTTCATATCGTAGGCGATGACGGAGATATTGGAGATATCCCCCTTGTCACCAGTACGGGAGTGTGCGATTTCCAGCAGCTTCATCTTACAAAACCTCCTCCACATAAGAGATCTCAATGTCCTCGCGGGGGACCAGGACAGACAGCACGGCAACCAGCTCCGTAATATGCCGCTCCATACCGCCGCAGTTGGCGGGGCCGTCGATAGTGAAGGCGTCCACCTCGTTGAAAATCATGGTGAGCATCTCTTTGTCAGCGTCGCGTACGGCCACTCGCATCCGCAGTTCCAGCGGCTCTGCTCCGCCGGGGAAGCCCTCGGACAGGTCACGGGGATACAGGGAATTGTAGCCGATGATATCCACCCGGTGTTCGGCGGGATGGTAATAGGTCTCAATGATTTTTTCCATGGTCTGAACAGCCAGCACCGTCCGCTCAAAGCACTTGGGACCGCCGAAGCTCAGGCCGCAGCTGCCGATGTAGCCGTCTTTGTAACCCACGCTTACCTTCAGCGTGTCGGTCCGTGGGCGGCCGGTAGCGCCTGTCACTCGGACACGGTCTTTTCCAACCTGCTCAAAGGAGACGTTGGAAAAGTCCGCCACGCAGTCGGGGGTATAATAACTGGAGGGATCGTGAATTTCATAGATCAGCTGCTCGGAGCAAGTTTGCACATCCACGCGGCCGCCGGTCCCTTCCAGCTTGGAGATCTCAATGGTGCCGTCCTCGCTGACATCCGCGTAGGGGAAGCCCAGGTTCCACAGATCGTCCACATCCTTGTAGCCGGGCACACAGAAATTACCGCCGCTGACCTGCCCGGAGCACTCCAGCAGATGGCCCACTACGGTTCCCTTGCCCATCAGATCGTAGTTGTCCATGGGCCAGTTGAACTCATAGACCAGCGGAGCCAGGAACAGTGCAGGATCGGAACAGCGGCCTGTGATAACGATGTCGGCGCCGTCCTTGAGGGCCTGCACAATGCCCGCGCAGCCCAAATAGGCGTTGGCAGCCACCTTGTTCTTCAGATCGCCCAGCCGCTCGCCGGTTTCAAAGATGGGGTAGTCCGCATATCGATCCAGACGGTCAAAAATGTCGTCGCCCAACACACCGATGATCTTCAAACCGGAAATTCCAGCGTTTTTCGCGATTTCTGCGGTTTTTTCAACAGCTTTCTGCACATTGGCGCCGCCCATGTTGGTGATGACCTTCACGTGATTTTTCGCGGCGATGGGCAGAATCTTTTTCATCCGATAGGATAGATAGGGGTTATATCCAATATTGGGGTCGAGATTTTTCTCCTTTTGCGCAATGGCGATGGTCCGCTCTGCCAAACACTCCAGGCAGAAATAGTCCAGATGTCCCTTCTCAAGCAGCTCAATTCCGGGTTCCACCCGATCATTGCTGAAGCCTGCGCCGGAGCCGATGCGAATTGTCCGCATTTCCAAAGATGCCTCCCTTTCATGAGTTTGTTCCGATGTTATTTCCCTTGGAAGTACCCAATCTGATACTCTCTGAGGATAATTTAACATTGCGGATGTATGGCCTCAATGTTACAATAGTATTAATTCAGCCGTTGGATTTGTACTCATGGAACAAACCCGGTTTAGAGAAGTGAAAGGCGGTTGTGCAAAATGGATAGGGCTGTTTATGAGGCAGTACAGGAGTTCCTCAACTTTTCATTTCGCTACAACAATATGAATCTCCTGATCGACCGGGCGGCACAAGTCCTTGGAAATCCGGTTGCGGTTTTTGACAAGAATTATTACACAGTGGCCTATTCCGACATATCAGGCATTGAGGATGAGGTGTGGACTGCAGGAAAAGAACGAGGATACTGTCTCTTTGAGTATGCAGCCATGCTCCATGGCCTGGAAAACATGCGTGGCACACCCCTGCCTTATCAAGTGTTCGATGATTGGGGGCCCAACCGACGGCGTATTTGTCCGCTGGTATCCAATTCCTTGACAATTGGATACCTCTCAGTCTTGGAATATCGGACCCCGTTGGATGAAACCACCAGGGAAACGTATGATCTGGTGGCGGGAGTTTTGGGAAAAGAACTTGCCATTGAGCAGGCCATTCGGCACAGCCATCAGCACGACTCCATTGAGATGCTTCTGTCCAGCCTTTTGAATGAGGGGTTTGCAAACCGCGCGTTGTTCCTTCAGCGGATTTTGGGGACTGTTTTTGAATCACCCAGCGCGTATTGTCTAATCAGCATCAATATGAGCGCATTCTCCTCCCGTGTTTCCGGTGAACGGCATTTCAAATCCCTGTTGGGAAACATTTTTCCCAGAGCATGGTCGTTGTTTTTCAGAGAGTATGTCATTTTACTGGTGGATTGCGGAAAGAGCAGGCAGATTCCTCAGGCAGGGCTGCAGCATTTGGAAGAGTATTTGGCGGAGTATGAATTATGTGCCGGGATGAGTGACATCTTTACAGACCTGTATGAAATCCGGCAGTTTTTTGATCAAGCCATAACGGCGGAAAGGATGGCCCGCATTTCCGGAAACGAAGATAGAATTGTACAATATGATGATTACAGACTCTGGGGACTTGCCGCGTCCATTCCGGAGAAACAGCAAAACCACTATCTCAGCATCTTTCTGCGAAATTTGCTGGCGTATGATTTGGAAAACCAGTCCGACTATGTAAAGACATTGTTTGTCTACCTGAAGAATGGACAAAGTCTGGCGCTGACTGCACAGGAACTGCATGTGCATCGAAATACCGTGGTGTATCGAATTGAAAAAATGCGCGAGCGCTTTGGAGGCGCATTTGATTCACCCTATCATAATCTGCAGAATTTTTTTGGCTGTCTGCTTCTGCTGGTTTCTGATGGGCAGACAGGATAAAAGATCCTTGTGACGTCCCAGTAAGGCCGCGGCCAAATCCGTGAACAACATGTTGGACAATTACATCACAGTAAATTGTTATGAAGTAAAAAAGTGGCCGCTCCTTCCAACAGGAAGGAGCGGCCATACTTATCAATTCCGCCCTCGGCGAAAATGCCTCATCCCGGCTGAAAAGATGCCTGTATAAGGGCAGTTGCCCATTCCGCAGAAGGGTGCGCCCCGCCTGCACGTTACATGATTTGCATTTGCGTGTAGATTGTCACCCTCTGGTGATAACACAAGGTGTGAGGTGAGGCAGCGGAGCCATATCTTGCTGAGCGCGCCAGCTGTCCTGTGGCTCCATGGGGCAGCTTGCTTTTCTGCTTTGAGCCGTCAATAGAAGCGGCAGTGTCTGTCACGTTATCCAGGTGCTGAATACTGGAATAACGGAAAAGGAAGGGCATTGCATCGCCGTTATTGCAGGTGTTTCCCTGTGGACGGCGGGTGGGGCAGATGGTAAAAAGCGACGTTTTTATTTTAGGTAGTTTTTATATTTACAAATTTTTTAAAAGCGTTATAATGGTTAAGTGCTTTAAAGCGATGGGACTTTAAAGCGCTAAATGGCGTAGGAGGAAGAAACATGAACGAGACAACCAACACCAAGCAAGTGAACCCAGCAGCGGCAGTAATTTCTCTGCTGGCCATTGTGGCCACCATCGTAATCGGACTGAAGCTGGGGTTTGGTGCCCAGATGTCCGTGTTTGCGGCGGCCATCGTCTCCGTGATCGCGGCTTTGCTGATGAAAGCCAAGTGGGCGGACATCCAGAAGGCTGGTATGGAGAATATCGCCAACTACAACATGGCATTCGTAATTTTAACTATGGTGGGCATTTTGATTTCTACCTGGTTGATCGGTGGTACGTTGCCGTCTCTGATCTATTATGGACTGAAGTTGATCTCGCCCACGGCCATTGTGCCCCTGACTTTTGTGCTGTGTTCCGTGACCTCTGTCTGCACGGGAACCTCCTTTGGCTGCGTGGCTACGATGGGGCTGGCACTTTACGGCGTGGGCGTGAATTTGGGCATCCCCGGCGGCGTCATTGCCGGCGCGGTGGTCTCCGGAGCTTACTTCGGAGACAAGATGTCTCCCATGTCCGACACCACCAACCTGGCGCCTGCCATTGCGGAGACAGATCTCTATTCCCACATCAGCTCCATGCTCTACACCACGGTTCCCGCAACACTGGTGTGCATCGTTCTGTATTACATTATCGGCGCCAGCTACGCCCAGGACGCCTTTGACCCCGCTGCGGTTGTGCTGATGGAGGAGACTCTGGCCGCCCACTTCAATATTCACCTCATCTGCCTGCTTCCGCTGATTATGATTCTGGTGCTGGCGATTTTGAAGGTGCCCTCCATTATGGCTATGGGCATCACCGCCGTGGTCAGCGTGATTTTGGCGGTTCTGACCCAGGGCGCGAACCTGGCAGACATCATGACTGTGGTCCTGAACGGCTACGTGTCCGATACCGGCGTGGCCATGGTGGATACCATCCTCACCCGGGGCGGCATCAAATCCATGGCGGGGACCTTCGCCCTGCTGCTGTTCGCCGGCTTCATGGCCGGACCCATGAGCGCCGCCGGTATTCTGGACGCGTTTGAGGCCATTTTGATGAAGGTGGTCCGGTCTGTCAGAAGCCTGGTGGTCTCCACGCTGATCTTCGGCTGGGGCATTATCCTCCTGACCGGCAACCAGATGATGGGCATTGTGATCCCCGGTAAGGCCATGGGCCAGATGTACGACCGGCTGGATGTGAACCGGAAGGTGCTCTCCCGGTCTCTGGAGGATTCCGCCACCATCTTCGCCGCTGTGGTGCCCTGGTCCACCGCCGCTGCCTATATTATGGGCGTGCTGGGCGTGGGAACCGAGTACATCCCCTACGCCCTGCTGTGCTACATCGTGCCGGTGTTTTCTGTCCTGTGCGCCTTTACGGGCTTTGGCATCTGGGATAGCCAGGGCCAGCGGGCATGGAAAAAGCACGGTAGCAGCTTTGAAAAGCGGGAAAGGAAGCTGTCATGACATATCGTGTTCCTGAGCGGCTGAACCGCAATACCCGGAACCTGATTCTGGAGGTGGCGGAGAAGGGGAGAAGCATTCCTGGATTCATTTCCCTGGCTATGGGAAATCCTGCCGAGGAGGCCATCCCCGTGGACCTGATCCGCACCTGTGTGGAGGAGGTCATGGCGGAGGACCCGGTGGGGCTCCTGCAATACGGTCCCATGTCCGGCGACGCATCGCTGATGGAGTGGGTCAAAAAACGCCTGGTGCAGGATAAGGGCTGCGCTTCGGAGGGCAACCGGGTGATTTTGCTCTCAGGCTCCGGCAAGGGCCTGAGCCTGATTGCCCGAACCCTGTGTCAGGAGGGGGACGAGGCCTACTGCGACGCCTTTTGTTTTATGAACGCCACGGCCAATATGCGCAATGTGGGCGCTGCCGCCGTAGGAATCCCCGGTGACGACCAGGGTATGATTCCCGAGGCCCTGGAGGAACGGGCCCGGTCCGGCAAGGGCAAGTACATCTATCTGATTCCAAATTTCCACAATCCCATGGGCATTACTATCCCGCTGCAGCGCCGAAAAGATCTATACACGGTTGCCTGTAAGTATGACCTAGTGATTTATGAGGACGATCCCTACGGCGACATCCGCTTTGCCGGGGAGCCGGTGCCCACCTTCAAGAGCCTGGATACCGACAATCGCGTGGTTTACGCCGGATCTTTCTCCAAGACCTTGTCGGCAGGCCTGCGGGCGGGCTATCTCTACGCGCCTGAGGGTCTGGCGGGCCATCTGGCCGCCGTGAAAACGGCCGACGGACAGGAGCCTTTGCTGAACCAGCGGGTCATCAGCCGCTGCCTCAAAAAGCTGGATTTCAACAGCTATCTCGCCTCCATCAGCCGCATTTACGGCCGCAAGTGCACTCTCATGGCTGACACTTTGCGGCGCTGCTGTTCGTCCCGGTGCCGGATTTTGGTGCCGGAGGGCGGTCTATTCATCTGGGTGGAGCTGCCCGAGGACGCAGATATGGAGGCTGTGAACGAGGCCGCCATTGCCGCCGGCGTAGGTGTGGTGCCCAGCGCCGCCTTCGCCGTGGACGAGTCCAGACCCGGCCACGCTTTCCGTCTGAATTTTTCCGCCCTGCCCGACGAGAAGATTGTCCGAGGCGCGGAGATCTTCGGCGGGGTGACACGTCAATTTTGTGATTAACTGATAAAATAGAAAGGAAGGATTTACCATGCAGGGTAAGATTGCGCTGGAGGAGCATTTCTCCACCGAGGAATTTTTGGAGGATATCAAGCCCTACTTTGTTCGGGAGGGCAAGTGGGAGGAAGGCAAGGCCACCATCTGCGACATCAGCGGCAAGCGGCTGGAGGAGATGGATGCCAACGGCATCGAGTATAACATTCTCTCGCTGTCCTCGCCCACCATCCAGGGCATCTGTTCCACAGCGGACGCCATTGTGGCCGCTAAGAATATCAACGACTATTTGGCCCAGCAAATTCAGCCCCTGCCCCGGCGTTTCGGCGGTTTTGCTGCCCTGCCTACCCAGGACCCGGAGGCCTCCATCCTGGAGCTGCAGCGCTGCGTGAAGGACTTCAACTTCAAGGGCGCCCTGGTCAATGGTTTTTGCACCATTGACGATCCGGAAAACGCCATCTACCTGGACGATCCCCGCTACCTGCCCTTCTGGGAGGAGGTGGAGAAGCTGGGTGTGCCCATCTATCTGCATCCCAGAATGTCCGTGCCCAGCGTGCGGAAAAAGGAATACGCCGGCCACGACTGGATGATCAGCGCCGCCTGGGGTTTCCATGTGGAGACAGCCACCCACTGCCTGCGGCTGATGGCCAGCGGCTTGTTTGATAAGTTCCCCAAGCTGCAAATTGTAATTGGCCATATGGGCGAGCTGCTGCCCTTCCAGATCTGGCGGATCTGCAACCGGGTGGACAGCCACAAGCGGGACTGCAAGGCGGAAAAGACCTTTACCCATTACCTGGAGAACAATTTCCACATCACCACCAGCGGCAACTGCAGCACGCCTGCCCTGCTGTGCACCATGCTGGAGACCGGCGCGGACCGGATCATGTTCTCCACAGACTATCCCTATGAGACCATGAGCCAGGCAGCCAACTGGTTTGATAATCTGCCCGTCAGCAATAATGACAAGCTGAAGATGGGCCGCACCAACGCCCAGAAGCTGTTCCATTTGGAATTCCTGGACGATTGAGTGGGAAGATGCAGCGGCGCTGATAGAGGTGCCGGTTGCCCATGCAGTTGACTGAGCCTGCAGCGGCGGATGGGCCCGGTTTATCTGACCAGATACCGAGCGGGATTCCACAATGGTTTAACCCGTTTTCAGGCCTGGAAAATGATACGTTCTGAGCGTGCACGTCATGATAGAAGCGCACGCCTGGCAGTAAGCTCTTCGTATGCCTGCCGACAGTATAAAAAACATGTTTTTCAAGATTAAAAAATCAACCGGAGCGGTACAGCAATCGCTGTGCCGCTCCGGCTTTGTATTGAATGTTTCACTGATAATGGGTACAGCAATCCGTCATGGCATTAGTTCCATGAAAGAGGATGGATTGGAGGCAGCAAATATGTGGTATTCAATGCTTTTTGCAATTGGAGAAGTTTTATATTACAGCAGTTATTAAGGCAGTGTGGAAAAAGGAAATTATCACAGACGCCAGAAAGCGTTTCAGGCATTCTGATGCAGGACCCGCCCCCAGCCTGTTTACACGATTTGAGCAGTTTCAGATGAGTATGTTTTGGATGATTCTCATGGGCAGCCATCTGTATGATTACTGCTGATGCAGTCATTGAGCAGCCGAAAGTGATGGAAGTCCCTTGTGCGAGCAATCGTTTTCTGGCACTTCGCAGGAATGGTGTCCGGCGATAGTGTCTCCATTCAAATCAAGCACATGAATATAGAGGTGGAGTGTAGGACCGCCGGCTGCCATAATGGAGACATAGCTGATGATATCCATGGTCAGATAGACTTTATCGGCGGTTTTCCCGGCCAGCTCCCTTCGGTTACTGTGGATATATCCTGATACCTGAATTGATACGGCAGCAGGGAGAGCACCAAGGGGAGTATTATCCACAGTGCAATATTGGCGTTTTTATACCATATTTTCCTGGAAACGCTTATTATCAGCACATTCCAACTGCTGCACACAGCATCGTCCCCTGCCGGTTTCCTTGGACCGATATAGCATTCGATCTGTTTCCGCATATAGCTGCTGGTAAGTAAATTGCGGCTGCGTGCAGATACAGACACCCATACTGCACTGAAGGTCCAATGGCTGTTCCTTCCATTGGATTTTCCTCAGCTGCTTTCCCAATTCCCGCCCCAAAGTCAAGACATATTCCTCTGTCATAGGCCGGTCGTAAAGTACGGCAAACTCGTCTCCGCCAATCCGTCCCAGTCCCGTTGCATCTGAAAAGACACGGCGCATAGTTTCGGCCGCCTCTGCCAACACGTAGTCTCCACAAGGATGCCCATAGCGGTCGTTGATCCTTTTAAACTCATCCAGATCCATAAGAAACAGGGTGAGGCCGCTGGGTCTTCCTGTGTGTTCCAGATCGTGGAGAAGCTGTTCCGCCCAGCATTCCACGGTTGTCTTGTTGAGCAGGCCAGTCAGGGGGTCCAGGTGTACCAGCTTCTGCAATTTGGTGTTGATTTCGACGATCTGCTTTTGCTGCTTCAGCGTAACAGAGGTATGGTGGGCATTTGCCAAGGAGACAGCCAGAGCTACCACAAAGGTAATCGTCAGGTTGAGACGGTCGCCGGTATCTATCAGCGGAGCCATAAAGACACGGAACAGCAGATAGTTGACAGCAGACTGCATTACGCTGTACCAGGGCGGCGATTGGATCAGAAAGGCCAAGCCCATCAGTGCTGTTGTCAGCACTGTGGTTCCTGCAGCAGGATCGCGATACAGGTCATAGGTGTTGAGACCTATGTGCCATAGGAAAATCAAAGTGGTTACCACATGCTGTGCGACCCACTGGCAGCGTACCGGGGCCTGCCGCAGAGCATGCCGCAGCACCAGCCACAAAATCGCAAGAAGAATCAGGATACAGTACATGGAGAAGTAAATTTGATTGTTTCGCGTTCTCAGGCCGGATTGTGACAAAAACACCACACGGAAAAGATTATAGAGCTCTGAGACAAAAATTATTGCACAGATGATCCGAAAAGAGAAGTTGTTTTTACGCACGGATTCCTGCAAAAATTCCTGACGGATATAACTGGGAACTTGAAATTTAAAGTGAAATCTGTGCTTGGATACATTCTGAATTCTACACATGGTTGAATCATCCTTCTTGAGATGGTGATTATGCAGGAGAGCCCAATATTTACGCTGGGTCACCGACTCTGTATATCCGGCCAGCAGCAGATCCCAACCTCCAGTGCCACAGGTTGGGTCAGGTGAAAATCCGCGTAGCGGCAGAACCAGCACTGTCTGCCCTCTATGGGCAGGTGCTCCTTTCTGGGCGTGAACGCCGGACAGCTCTGCCGGGGCCACACGCTGCCGCCCGGTTTCGGAGCAGGCAGGGATTCCCGGTGGTCAAAATGTGCTTTGCGGTCGCTGTCCATAGTCATGCCTCCTTTTGCACCCCCTTGACGGTTTTTCCCTTCCATGCTATGTTCATTTTACAAATTGCTCTGAAATTTGAAAGCGGTTGTTCAGAATCTGATGTTATGTGCGCAAAATTTTCACTGTGTTTTTGGAAGAGAGGCTGGCTATGCTGCGAATTGCCATATGTGATGATGAAGAACAACAACTCAACCAGACGGCGGCGCTGCTGAATACCTATCTCCGCGCCCGCCCTGATCTGCAGGGACAGGTGGAGATTTTTCGGAGCGGCGGAGAGTTATTGTCCCAGATTGATGCGACGGGCGGCTTCGACCTATACGTATTGGATATCCTCATGCCGGAGTTAAGCGGGATCGATACGGGGCGGCGGCTGAGGGAACTGGGACAGGGAGGAGAGATTGTCTATCTCACCAGTTCCAATGACTTTGCCGCCGACAGCTACGATGTCCGGGCCTTCTTTTATCTGCTCAAGCCGGTAGAGGAGAAAAAGCTCTTTCAAGTATTGGACAGAGCCGTGGAGAAGTTGAACCGGCGGCAGAACAGCGCCGTTGTGATAGCTACCGCGGACGGTCCCCGGCGCGTCCTGTTGGAGCGGATTCAGTATGTGGAGCGGGTGGGGCGCTGCATGCGCTACTTTTGCGCCGACGGCACAGTGGATTCCCAGACGATTCGGGTCTCCTTTCGAGAGATGGCTGCGCCCTTGTTGGCCGACAGGCGCTTTTACCTGTGTGGGGCCAGCTTTGTGCTGAATTTCCAGCATGTGACCGGAGTGGACGGTCAGGCAGCCCTGCTGGACAACGGCCAGACGGTGGTGCTGCCGCGGACGGCGGCGGCAGCATTTAAAAAAGCCTGGGGCGGTTACTGGCTGGAGGAGGGGACAGCATGGTAGAGCTGTTTATCATGGAGTATCTGACGGTTTTATATATGATTATGGCGTCTTTGTTTATGGACAGCCGGTATTCCCGGCGGCGCACCCTTTTCATCGTTTCCATCGTCACCCTCCTGCTCATGGCGGCGGTGGCCGCCCTGTACCGGGCGGTGGATATGGATGCCGCCTTTTGGATCTTTGCTATGACAATCCACATCCCGCTGATACTGCTCCTTTTCACGCTCAGCCGATTCCGGGGATGGCGGCTGATCTTCCAGCAGCTCTCCGTCGTTTTGTTCTGTACGCTGATTCACCACATATCAGGGCTGATCTACTACCTGTCGGGCAGCCGCTTCTGGGTGCTGGTGCTGTCCTGCACGGTCCTCAGCACCTGGGTCATCTGGTTTCTGGTCCGCTTTTTGCGGCCGCTGTTTTTCCAGATACTGTTGGAGCTGCACCGGGGCTGGTGGCTGATATGCCTGGTAATGGCAGCCTACTACATCATCGCCGTCTACCTGATCCCTGGATATGCAGGCTTCGATCGGAGCAGCAGCATTATCAAGCCGGCGATCGCTCTGCTGATGCTGGGGGTTTATTCCATTTTGATGTTTTTCTTTACCAGCATCAAAAATGAGATGGAGGCTCGGCACAATGCCCAACTGTCTACATTGCAGCTGTCGGCTCTCCAGAGCCGCATGGAGGCGGTGAAAGCAGCGGAAAATGTTATCCGCACAGAGCGCCACGACCTGCGGCATCGGCTCCAGGCAGTGAGGGAACTGGTATCGCGCGGAGACAAAGAGACGGCACTGGAGTTTCTGGACGCGGCACAGAAACGGCTGGATGAGCAGAAAGAGATCCGCTGGTGCCGCCCGCCGGTGCTGGATGCTGTATTTTCCTCTTACTTTGACCAAGCCAAAAATCAGGATATCTCTGTGGAGACAAAAATTTCTCTGACCGACGCACTTCCGGTGAATGAGGGAGAATTGGCCATCGTTCTGGCAAACGCTTTGGAAAACGCGATCCACGCTAATCTGGAGTTGCCTCGGAACCAGCGGAAGATCCGCTGCAAAATGGTGGGGACCCCGGGTGTCATGCTGGAGATATCCAATCCCTGCATGGGAAATATCTCCTTCGACAGTGATGGCCTTCCGGTGGCTAAAAGAGAGGGACATGGCCTGGGAGTGCAGTCCATCTGCGCTTTCTGCCGGAAACATGGAGCCGTCTGCCAGTTTGACCAGACAGATGGCTGGTTTCGATTCAGACTTGTGCTGTAAATTATGCAGCTTGTGGAGTGCCGCCTTATGTGTTCTCGCCAAAATGGTGACAGCATGGTCTGTCATGCGCTTCATGGGGGGATTTTATTTTTGAAAGAATGAAGCTCATGGGATGGGGTGGCAAATTTCCTGTTCCGTGAGCTATTATAATTTTGTCGTTTTCTATATCCTATCTGTTCTGTGAGCTTTCCGGTAGCCCGGACAACTTCATAATCTGGACGAGGTTTATAGCGTGAAGCAATTGTTAATGCCGCAGAATGATGTGGATACGGTCCTGATATCCTCCCGGTTTTGGGAATATGGGGCCAGGGGCTGCGGAATATGTTCCAAGTCGTGGACCTGTTCAACCAGATTCCGCAGCTCATAGAGGTCTTCAAATCAAGGTTTTCTCCTGCCTGATGGAATCGTGGTTTCTGCCTGTGGGGGAATGGTTGCGTCATGGGAGAGGATTCGAGCTGATCTTCTGGAAAATCCCGGCCAAAATCAGGCTGTTTTTCAGGGTATATTGGTTGGAGTTAGCCGGTTCGTATCAAGTCATTCTCTAGCTGTCCGCATCTCACCTGCAGTGACAGGGAAGCTCTTAGCGTATCATTCCATAAACCGTTAGTGTTGTTCTTTTATAAAATCAGAAAGCGATTCCGGATAAGGAGGGAGTCCGGCAGTGCTCAAAATGGTGGATGAATGTACAGTCAGAGGAAAATTCAGCGAGTAGTTGACCTTAAAAATGTTCTTCCATTTTAAGCGTTATATATTTGAAAATACCACGGTAAAGCAGATGGCAGCCGCTTTTATGGCCCGTTTCAGTTGCACAAAACCACAAAAGGACCCTGCGCAGAATCAGACAAATCCATACATGTTACAAAAAAATTTCCACTCTCTTGACAAAATACCATGAAATGTTATTCTATAATAGTAATACCTTTGTGAGCGCAGAGAAACGATGGAAGAGAAGATCGAATGAGAAAGGAAGATGTATTTATGAAGCTGAGAACTCTTGCGGCTCTTGGACTGAGCGTAGCCATGACGGTCAGCTGCCTGTCCGGATGCGGTGGCAGCGACTCCGGCGACTCCGGTGAGGATACCGGCAGCGAGGATACCGCCCAGGAGGAGACTGTTGAAAAGAAGCAGATCGCGCTGGTGCTTCCTGGCAAAAAGGACGATGTGTCTTTCAACCAGGCCATGTACGAGGGCATGATGGAGTATGCGGAGGCCCACGCCGATGAGGTGGAGGTCCGCGTGGTGGAGGGCATCTATGATGTCTCTGATATCGAGCCCACCCTCATCGAATATGCCGATTCCGGTTATGACGTGGTCATCGGCCACGGCTACCAGTTCTCCGAGCCGGTGAACACGGTGGCCCAGCAGTATCCCGATACTTACTTCCTGCTTGGCTGCGGCGTGGGCTATCAGACCAACTCCGCCTGCTATGACGTTCAGCTGGAAGCCGGCGGCTATCTGATGGGCGTTGTGGCGGCTCTGGCCACGGAGTCCGGTATGATCGGCGTGATCGGTGGCGGTGAGGGCAGCGAGATCACCCGCGGCCACGAGGGATTCAAGGCCGGCGCCCGGTCCATCAATCCCGATATCGACATCCAGGAAGTCTATACCGGCGACTGGAACGACACCACCGGCGCCTATGAGGCGGCCGTCAGCATGTACGATTCCGGCGTGGATGTGATCTGGCACTCCGGCGACGGCATTGGCCTGGGCGTGGTTCAGGCTGCCGTGGAGAAGGATCAGTATGTCCTGGGCAACGTGGAAGACCAGTACACGCTGGGAACCGAGAATGTCCTCTCCGGATTGCAGTATGAGTGGGGCAGCGTGCTGGAGACCATCTTTGCCGATATCGAGTCCGGCGCCTTCCTCACCAACGAGGGCGATGCCAAGACCTATTGGATCAACGTGGCCAACAGCGGCCTGTCCATGACCGAGATCAATGACGTGAAGGGCCGCCTGACCGATGAGGAGATTTCCACCATCGAGACGGTTTACGAACAGCTTCATAACGACGAGATCGACCTGCCTGAGGTCTGATCGAAGACGACCGACAGGCATGGCCGCCTGCCCCGAAGGGGGCGGGCGGCCATGCCGTTATTTGATGGGAGGATGATACATGGAAACCCTAGCAGTCAGTATGCGGAACATCACGAAGATCTTCAACGGCGTCAAAGCCAACGACAATGTGAATTTTGACCTGCGAAAGGGCTCCATTCACGGATTGCTGGGCGAGAACGGCGCCGGAAAGACCACGCTGATGAATGTGCTCTACGGTCTGTACCGCCAGGAGGAGGGGACCATCTACATCAACGGCCGGCAGGAGGATATTTCCTCTCCGGTCAAAGCCATTCACCTTGGCATCGGCATGGTGCACCAGCACTTTATGCTGGCCCGTCCGCTGAGCGTGACGGAAAATGTCATGCTGGGCCGGAAGTCCCGCAAGGGCATTTTGCTGGACAGCAAGGAGACGGCCGCGGAATTGGCGGAGCTGTCGGACCGATACAAGATGGGAATTGACCCCAGCGCAAAGATCTGGCAGCTGTCTGTAGGCGAGCAGCAGCGGGTGGAGATTCTCTCCGCCATCTATCTGGGCGCTCAGATCCTGATTTTGGACGAACCCACAGCTGTTTTGACGCCTCAGGAGACGGAGGTGTTCTTCGAGACGCTGCGTCAGATGCGGGACGACGGAAAGTCCATTATCCTGATTACCCACAAATTAGAGGAAATCATGGAGATCGTGGACGAGGTCACCGTACTGCGGGACGGCAAGATGGTGGGTTCCCGCCGCCTGGACGGAACGGTTACCCGGGACGAGCTGACCCGCATGATGGTGGGGCGCGACGTGCTGTTTCAGTTCCCGCCGGTGGAAAAAGAGCCGGGAGGGGTGAAATTTGCCTTTCACGACCTCTGTGCCAAAAATGACAAGGGGCTGCCGGCATTGAAGAATGTGTCTCTGGAAATTCGAGAGGGAGAAATTCTGGGCCTTGCCGGTGTGGACGGCAATGGTCAAAAAGAGCTTTGTGAGGTGCTGACCGGACTTCGTCGGGCGGATGCGGGCACGCTTACCCTCAATGGGGAGAATGTGACCAACCTCACGCCGCGGGGATACATCGACCGGAAGATCTCCCATATTCCGGAGGACCGGCATACCACCGGCCTGGCGCTGGACTGGAGCCTGAAGCGCAACCTCGTTCTCAAGAGCTTCCGCACTCCGCCCTACGCCAAATACGGCCTGATGCAGCTTAAGGCCATCGACGCCTTCTGGAAGCGGGCCAAGGATGAGTATCAAATCAAAGCCATTGACGGAGATGAAACCGCCCGGGCACTTTCCGGCGGCAATCAGCAGAAGGTCATTCTGGCCCGGGAGATCGACGGTGATCCGGAGGTGCTGATCGCCAATCAGCCCACCCGGGGACTGGATGTGGGCGCGGCGGAGTATGTCCGCGGCAAACTTCTGGAGGCCCGGAACAAGGGTGCGGCCGTCCTGGTGGTCTCCGCGGATCTGGAAGAGCTGCTGCAGATCTCCGACCGGATCGCCGTGATTTACGGCGGAGAGATTATGGGAATTTTGCCTCGCAGCGCGGACACCTACGCAATCGGCGCGCTGATGATGGGCAAACGACAGGAGGTGGCCGCCAATGAATAAACGACTGAAAAACGCTGTGGGACAAGTCAGCGGCACGATTTTGATGCTGATTGTGGCCCTGGCAGTAGGAGCCGTGTTGGTGGCAATTTCCGGGAACAGCCCCGCGGAAGCGTATCTCACCATGCTCAACGGCGCTTTCGGCTCTCCCCAGAAGATCAGCGAGGTCTTTGTAAAGCTGATTCCCATTTTGCTGATGGCCTTCGGTACGTCCATCGCGTTCCGGGCCAAGCTCTGGAACATCGGCGCATCGGGACAGTTTATTATGGGCTCAATCGCCGCAACAGCGGTGGCGCTGTATGTGGATGTGCCTTTGGTGATTCGAACGCCCCTGTCCTTTGTGGCCGCGCTGGTGGCCGGCGCACTGTGGGCCGGCATTGCAGGACTGCTGAAGGTGAAATTCAACGCCAATGAAGTGATTACCACCCTGATGCTCAACTATATCGCCACATACTTCCTGCTGTATCTGGTGAACGGACCTATGCAGGACCCCTCCAGCGACCTGTCCCAGTCGGCGCTGGTGCCGGAGGAGATGAAGCTGACCCGCCTTTTCGGCACGTACCGTCTGCACAGCGGCATCTTCCTGCTGGTGCTTGTCATGATCATCATGATCTTCTTCTGGCGCACGTCTCTTGGCTATCGAATTGACCTGGTGGGTCAGGGGAAGAAGGTGGCCACTTACGCAGGACTGCCTGTGGACCGCACAATCCTGATTACCATGCTGCTGTCCGGACTGCTGAGCGGTCTGGCCGGCTGGATTGAGACCTTTGGCATCCAGTACCGCATTCTGGACGGCATTGAGGCCAATTACGGCGATATCTCCAACATCATTGCCTTGCTTGGCGAGCTGAATCCGCTGGGAATTATCGCGTCTGCGCTGTTTTTTGCGGTACTGCTGGTGGGCGGCGCCAGTATGCAGCGGATGACGGATGTGCCCTATTCCGTAGTGGATGTTGTGCAGGGCCTCATCATCATCTTCGTGGTGGCAAAAACCATTTTCAAGTTCCGTCGGCCCACCTGGACCAAGAAGCGGGCTGACGCAGAGAAGGAGGCGGCAAAAGATGCTCAGTGATGTGTTTTCCCTCAGCTTTCTGGTGAGCCTTTTGGCCAGCACCATCCGGCTGGCCACGCCGATCCTGTTCCCGGCGCTGGGGCAGATCTATACCCAGCGTTCCGGCGTTTTGAATCTGAGTACGGAAGGTACGATGATTATGGGCGCCATCGGCGGCTTTATCGCCGTCTGCGCCACAGGCAACCTGTGGCTGGGCGTTCTGGCGGGAATTGTATCAGGCATCCTGTTCAGCCTGATTATGGCCTGGCTCAGCATCACCATTCGGGCCAACCAGGTCATTGCGGCCATTGGCCTCAATATTCTGGCAACGGGCCTGGCCGCCTATATCTATCGCGTGGTGTTCGGCATTCGGACGCTTCCGGCCCAGGTGGAGCCCTTTTCCGCCATTCATTTTCCCGTCTTGTCGGATCTGCCGGTGATCGGATCGATTTTCTTCTCCCATAACATCCTGGTGTACCTGGCGTTCCTGCTGGTGCCCGTCACTTGGTTCGTACTGGAGAAGACCACCTTCGGCCTGAAGATCAAGGCGGTTGGCGAGCACCCCCGGGCGGCAGACTCCAAGGGCGTGAGCGTGGCCGGAATCCGGTATGCCGCAGTGCTGATCGGCGGAGCCCATGCGGGTCTGGGCGGCGCGTTCATGACCATTGCCTATCTCAACACATTTACGGAGTCGGTCATCGGCGGCCGGGGCTATATTGCGGTGTCCGTGGTGATTTTCGCCCGGTTCCTGCCCAAGCGTGCCATGTGGGGCGCGCTGCTGTTCGGCATGGCTTCCGCCCTGCAGCTGCGCCTTCAGGCGCTGGGCGTCGCGGTGCCCAGCCAGCTGCTGTTGATGCTGCCGTATCTCGCCACCATCATTGCGCTGATTTTCGCCTCCAAAAAGGCGGAGATGCCCAGCGCGTACACGGTGCCGTATTCCCGGCTGGAGAGATGAAGCAGCGTATTTTGTTTTTACTGGTGTCGGCGGCGGTTATGGGGGGCATTCTCCTGTGGCTGCCGCTGAGCCAACGTACGCAGGATCGGGCACTGCTCCGGGCGGAGGCCTATGCGGATGCCATCAATCAGGACTTTGCGTCGCCGGAGAAAATCTATGGCTATCTCTGCGAGGATTTCCGTCAGCAGATGAGCTGCGAGGATTTCTGTGCCGCATGGGAGAAAGAGCGGTCCTACCCCTATATTACCCCCCTCTATCTCTTTTGGCCGGAGATGACAGAGTATCGGCGGGATACCGCGGTGGTCACCTTCCTGCAGGCCGCCCGGATCGAGGGCATGACCTATCAGGTGAATCTGGTGTACGAAAACGGCGACTACTATGTGCGAGATTGGGAAGAGTTTTTAGACGGCAGCTACCTGGAAAAATTTGAGGATACCCCCTACACTCTGGATTGGTATTACAATTTTTGAAATCGGGCAGCGCAAGAAAGGAGCGTTTATGGGAATTGGCAAATCAGTCCGGCGTGTGGATGCGGAGGCAAAGGTCACCGGCGCGGCCAAATATGTGGAGGACCTGATCCCCAGAGATGCATTATATGCAAAGGTCATACATAGTACCGTGGCCAACGGCCTCGTAACCGCGGTGGACACGAAGGAAGCCGAGCAGATGCCCGGCGTGGTGACGGTGCTCACGTGCTTCCAGGTCCCGGACCACCAATTTACCACCGCGGGCCATCCGAAATCACTGGACCCGGCCCACGGGGATATTCAGGACCGGCTTATTCTGGCCCGGCGGGTCCGCTACTATGGCGACGATGTGGCTGCCGTGGTGGCGGATACCCCGCTTCATGCCGCGCAGGCCGCGGAGAAGGTGCGGGTGAGCTATGAAACGTATGAGCCGGTGCTGACGCCTGAGGCGGCCATCGGCGCACAGCCGCCGCTGCACGAAGAGTACCCCACCAACGAGCTCAGCCGGATGGATTTTACCGTGGATCAGGAGGGACAGGTTCATTTTACCACGTTCCCCTTTGAGACGGGAGACACCGTGGCCGGCATGAAGGGACAGACCTTCCGTATGCCGCCGGTCCACGCCTGCCACTTGGAAAACACGGCCTGCTTTGCCTATATGGAGGGGCGGAGGATGGTGGTGGTCACCGGTACCCAGGCGCCCCACACCCTTCGCCGGAACCTGGCGGACGCCCTTGGCATGCCCTTGGGGGATGTGCGGGTCATCAAGCCCTATATGGGCGGCGGCTTCGGAAACAAGCAGGACATGGTGTACGAGCCTTTGGCGGCCTTCCTCTCCAAAAAGCTGGGAGGACGGTGCGTGGCTGTGGTGCCCACCCGGGAGGAGACGTTTGTCAACACGCACACCCGCCACGCCATGGACATCACCACCGCCACGTCGGTGGACGCGGACGGGAAGATTACGGACAAGGCGCTGCGGATCAACTCCAACGGCGGCTCCTATGCCGGACACGGCCACGCCATCACTGCCTATGCCATTACGGTGGGCTTTGCCACATACCTGGCCTCCGGCAGACAGACGGGCCAATCCTCCGTGGCATATACCAACCTGCCCACGGCGGCGGCGCTGCGCGGATACGGCATCCCCCAGTTGGTCTATGCCGTGGAGTGCCAGATGGAGGACATCGCCAGGGAGCACGGCTGGGACCCCATCGAGTTTCGGCGCAAGAATGTTCAGAAGCTGGGGTTCTATGATCCCTTCGGGAAATTTACCGTCTGTTCCAACGGGCTGGACGCGTGTCTGGATCTGGGCCGGAAGGCGTCGGACTGGGACCGGAAACGGTCGGAGTATGAGGCGTTCAATAAAACGTCCAAGGATTTGAAAAAGGGCATGGGCATGGCGCTGTTTGCCTACAAGACCGGCGTGTATCCCACCAGCATGGAGACCTCCGCCTGCCGGATTGTCATGAACGAGGATGGCTCCGCCCAGGTGCAGATGGGCGCCACGGAGCTGGGGCAGGGGGCGGACACCGTCTGGGCCCAGATCGCCTCTGAGATTCTGACCATTCCGGAGGAGCGGCTGCAGGTCCAGGCCATGCAGGATACGGATGTCTCCCCCTATGATAACGGCGCATACGGCTCCCGGCAGACATATGTGTGCGGCGGAGCGGTGAAGCAGACCGCCGAGCTCATGCGGGACAAGATCCTTGCCAAGGCCGGGGAGCTTCTGGAAAGGGACGCCGCGGAGCTGGCCCTGGAACGGGAGCAGGTGGTCCTTCGGAGCACCGGAGAAGTTCTCTGCTCCATTGCCCATGTGTGCAGCTACTTCAATTTTATCAACGATCAGCATACCCATACCCAGCATCTGACCGCGGAATCCACCTACACGGCTCTGAGCACCTGCTTTGTCTACGGCGCCAGCTTCGTGGACCTGGAGGTGGATGTGCCCATTGGAAAGGTGCGGGTGAACAAGGTCTGGGCCGTTCACGACAGCGGAACGATCATCAATCCCCAGCTGGCCGCCGCCCAGGTCCATGGCGGTGTGGCCATGGGCATCGGTTACGCGCTGGGGGAGCAGATGCTCTTTGACCGGAAGACCGGCGCCCCGCTGAACAACAATTTCCTGGATTACAAGATCCCCACCTCCATGGACGTGCCGGAGATCCAGGCGCTGTTCGTGGAGACGCAGGAGCCCACCGGCCCCTTCGGCAACAAGGGCCTGGCGGAGCCGCCCATTCTGGCACAGGCGCCTGCGGTGCGCAATGCCATTCTCCATGCCACCGGCGTGGCAACCTATGAAATTCCCATGACGCCTCAGCGGCTGGTCCATGCGTTTTTGGATGCCGGACTGATTCCGAAGGAAGGAGATGAGGACTGTGTATGATGTGAAAGAGACGTTCCAGGCCCGATCAGCGCAGGAGGTCCTGGCACTGCTGGCCGCTCATCCCGGCGCCGTGCTGGTGGCAGGCGGAACGGATGTGATGATTCGGCTGAAGAAGCGCAAACTGCAGGACGCGGTTCTCATCGGCCTCCAGCAGGTGCCGGAGCTTCAGGGTGTGGACCTGGAGACGGATGGGACTTTGTCCATCGGCGCGGGCTGCACCTTTGATACGCTGGAGCGCCATCCCCTTTTGCTGGAGCGGGTGCCCATGCTGGCGGAGGCCTGCCACCAGGTGGGAAGCCCCCAGATCCGGGTGATGGCCACCATCGGCGGCAATCTCTGCAATGGCGCCGTCAGCGCGGATTCTGCCCCCGCCCTCTACGCGCTGGACGCGGAATTGGAAGTGATGGGCGCGGCGGGTATTCGCCGCATCCCGGTGTGCCAATTCCATACCGGCCCCGGCCGGACGGTACTGGGGGAGGACGAGCTGCTGCTGCGCATCCGCATTTCCCCCGATTCCTATCAGAACTGCGGCGGGTGCTATCTGAAATTCGGCCAGCGCAACGCCATGGAGATCTCCACCCTTGGCTGTGCGGTCAACGTGGAGCTGACAGAGGACCGGACGCGCATCAAACGGGCGGCCATTGCGTACGGCGTGGCGGCCCCGGTTCCCAAGCGCTGCTATGAGACAGAGTCCCGGCTGGCCGGAATGAAGACGGATGAGGAGGCGCTGCGCCTGCTCCGCTCCACGGTGCTGCGTCAGCTCTCCCCCCGGGACAGCTGGCGGGCATCCAAAGAGCTGCGGGAGCAGCTGATCCGGGAACTGGGCAGCCGGGCGCTGCGCCGGGCCATTGAAAACGCTGGAGGAGAGTTGGGATGAAGATCGTTCATATGACAGTCAACGGCCAGGCTCGAGAAGTGGCCGTGGAAGAGGGAGAGAGCCTTACCGATACCCTGCGGGAGCGGCTGGGCCTCACCAGTGTGAAAAAGGGATGCGAGGCAGGCGAGTGCGGCGCCTGCACGGTGCTCATTGACGGCAAGGCCGTCAACAGCTGCATCTATCTTACGGTGTGGGCGGAAGGCAAGCGAATCCTGACAGTGGAGGGCCTGCGGACCGATTGCGGAGAACTTCATCCGGTCCAGAAGGCCTTTGTGGAGGAGGCCGCCGTTCAATGCGGCTTTTGCACGCCGGGACTGGTTCTCACAGGCGTGGAGCTGGTGAATTCCGGGCGGAGGTATACCCGGGAGGAGCTTCGGGAGCGAATCTCCGGCCATCTCTGCCGCTGCACGGGCTATGAAAATATTCTCAACGCCCTGGAAAAAGTCGTGGGCATTTCCGCCGCGCCGGAGCAGACAGAGGACAGAACATAACAGGAGGAGATGGATGAGGTGACAAAGCATACCATGTACCTGCGCCGCGCCAATGAAGCGGCAAAAAAAGCAAGAGCCGCGGGCAATACCCCCTTTGGCGCCGTGCTGGTGAACGGACAGGGCGAGGTGGTGATGGAGCAGGGCAATGCCGAGCATGATCTGGGCGACGCCACGGCTCATGCCGAGATGACATTGGCCTCCCGCGCCAGCCGGGCCTATTCCAAGGACTATTTGAAGGACTGCACCCTGTATACCACCTGCGAGCCCTGCCCCATGTGTACAGGCGGCATCTACTGGACAGGGATCGGCCATATCGTCTATGGAATCACCGAGGCCCGCCTGCTGGAGCTGACGGGAAGCGACGAGAAAAACCCCACGTTTTCCATGGGCGCCGACAAGGTCATCGCCGCCGGTCAGAAGGAAATCACTTTGGAAGGGCCGATTCCGGAGATGGAGGAGGAGATCGTGGAAGTCCACAAGGGCTTCTGGAATCAGTGATCCGGAGAGAGGAGACTGGGATATATGCGGACGTTTGACGAGATCAGGGACACGGTGGAAACCGGCTTGGGACGCCGTCCCTGTGACCTGAAGCTGGCCAATGTACAGCTGGTAAATGTTTGGTCTTCGGAAATTTATCCCACGGATATCTATATCCGCCGGGGCCGGGTGGTGTCCATCGACCCCAATGCCGGACTGGAGGCGCTGGAGACCGTGGACTGCGGCGGGCAGTATGCCGTCCCCGGCTTCATTGATACCCATATGCATTTTGAGACCACCATGCTTTCCCCGGAGGCCCTGGCCAGCGTGGTGGTGCCGGCGGGCTCTACCACCCTTTGCGCGGACCTGATGGAGATTGCCAACGTGGCCGGGGCCGATGGCCTCAAGGCCATGCTGACCTCCATGGACCGGCTGCCCTACCGTATGCTGATCGAGGTTTCCTCCCGCGTGCCCACCGCGCCGGGACTGGAGACCACCGGCGCCTATATGGGAGCCGAAGAGGTGGCGGAAATCATGGACTGGCCGGAGTCTGTGAGCCTGGGAGAGCTGGACCCCTCCAAAATTCTGCTGGTGGGGGAGGAATATCTCCACAAGGTGGCGGATACCCTGGGCCGCCGAAAGATCGTCAACGGCCACGCCATCGGCCGTATGGGGCAGGAGCTGAATATTTACGCCTCCGCCGGGATTTCTGACGACCATGAGTGCGTCACGGCGGAGGAGATGCTGGCCCGGCTGCGGGTGGGTATGAGCGTTCTTGTACGCGAGGGCAGCACGGAGCGGAATGTGGATGCTCTGATCTCCGGTGCGGTCCGGGAGGGCCTGCCCCTGGATAACCTGATGTTCTGCACAGACGACAAGCACGCCACGGAAATTCGCACTGAGGGCCACATCAATTACAATGTGGCTCGGGCCATCGCCCTGGGGGTTCCGCCGGTGGAGGCCGTGAAAATGGGCACGCTCAACGCCGCCCGCCACTTCCGGCTGGAGGACGAGATCGGCTCGATTGCCCCCGGCAGAATGGCGGATATCCTGCTGGTGCCGGATCTGACGGCCATGCGTCCGTCCCGGGTGTATTTCGGCGGACGCCTGGTTGCGCAGGACGGCGCGCTTTGTGAGGTGTGTCAGGCGGCGGATTATCCGGAGTGGATCTTGAATACCGTCCGCCTGAAAAAGCCCATCACCGCCGCGTCCTTCCGCAAGGAGACCAATGCTCCTGACGGGTCTGTGCGTGTGAATGTGATCGACCTGATTGACCGGCAGATCATCAACCGGCGTTTGGTGACGGAGCTGCCCTGTGCCGGAGGAGAGATCCTGCCGGACATCGGCCGGGATATTGCCAAGCTGGCCGTAGTAGAGCGGTACGGGAAGACAGGCGGCGTGGGAATCGGCTTTGTCCGGGGCTTCGGCCTGACAAAGGGCGCTCTGGCCTATTCCACCTCCCATGACCATCACAACATTGTCACCGTGGGTGCGGATGACGCCGATATGGCCCTGGCGGTCAACACCATAGCGGAGATGCAGGGCGGTCTGTCCGTGGTCTGCGGCGGGGAGGTGCTGGCAAAAATGAGCCTGCCGGTGGGCGGGCTGATGAGCACAAAGCCCGCGGGGGAAGTCATGGAGGAGCAGGACGCCATGAACGAGGCGGCCCGGCAGCTGGGCTGCGTGGGCAGTGCGCCGTTTATGACCCTCAGCTTCATCTCTCTGCCCACAGTGCCGGAACTGGGGCTGACGGATCTGGGACTTATCGATGTCCTGGCCCACAAGCTGATCCCCTTGGAAAGCCGGGAGGACTGATTTTTCACAGGCCGGTTTGTCCGGCCCGTAAATGCTCCAAATCAGGTGGAAAGAGGCTCCCCTTACAGCCCTGGGCGCAATGAGGCGCTGAAGGCTGTAAGGGGAGCATTTTGCGCAGTTGGGCAGGCCAAAATTATGAAGTTTCCGCCCTAAATGCGCTTACGGGTTCGCGGGCACTGCTGCGCAGCGGATTGCCTGCGGCGGGAACAGAGCGTGGAGGCAGACAGAGTATCCATCCGCATGTAAGCGCCGGCGGGGGAGAGTGGCGCCTTTCACGGACAGAATAATCAGGGAATATTTGGGAAATTCTGGGCGGAGGGGGCACTTCTCCGGGAACTGGACAGCTCCCGTGGCCGCGCCTGTCGCACTTTACAAAAAACTTGCTATTTCAGCTGTTCTCATTATAATGAAAGTAACACAATCTGTTTTGACGAAATGAAAGGAGGATAGCATATGCCGTTTGGCTGGAATAAAACCAAACGCCCTTCTACATCTCGCAAAAAGGATTCTGCTGAGGCAAAAAAAGAGCAGTCCCAATCGGGCGAAATGACGGCTATGGCCTCCCAGGTGGGAAACAGTGGCATGGCTGAAATTTTAAGTGCATCTTCCGGCCCAGAATCGGCGGTCCAACCCTTTGGCAGCGCTGTAAGTGAGGAACTGGACCAGGTGATGAAAAGCCGTGCCGACAGATTAATCCACCGAGGAACATCCCAGCGAGCGTCTGCAGCCCCGGTGCCATATAATCTGGATTTAGACGGGCCTACCGCGCCGTCCCAGGCGTCGGGAGGAGGCCGCTCAGCGTCATCCGGCCTGTCCAGATTCAGTTTAGACCTGGATCAGCCTGTTGTTCAGCCTGCGGGTCCGGTTCCCACGGGTCAGGGAAGGGAGGAGGAAGGCATTGCCCATTCTGTTTCTCCCACTCTGTCCAGATTCAATGTAGATCTGGATGAGCCGGTGCAAAACCCCACAGTGGCGCCTGCTTCCCAGGAACAGTCCCCAGCGGGAGCTGCAAAAACCCCCGCTGAATCAGGGAAGGAAAAATTCGGCACATTTGTCTCCCTGCGGGAGCAGCTTCTGCAATCGGAGAAAGGCGGCATTGGCGGGAATTCCTCCCGGTTTAATGCGGTTGACCACAGCATCGGTCAGGTGGTGGATCTGATGAATCAACCGCTGTCGGGAGAGCCGCAAAAGGATCAGGAAGCATTCAACGGCCTGGTTTCGGCCTATGCCCGGCTCCTGGAAGCCTGCGACGTCTATACCGGTCGAAACGCCCATACCTCCAGCGGCAGGGCCCGGCAGGATATCGTCCGTCAAATCAAAAGTCAGGCGGAACAGGACTTTTCCCACCTGCGGGATTTTTCCGACCGGATGTCTTCCCTGCCCCCGGAGCAGCGCCCGAAGACCATGGTGGAGGCCCTGGGCATGGCCCGGACCCGTGTCCTCACCCTGAAGGAGGGCAAGGAGTCCGATCTCAAGCATGTGGGCGGCGCAGTCAGCTACATTGGGGTGCTGGGAACAGGTTCCCTCACCGACGAAAAGGCCTCGGGCTTCTTTAAGAAAGGGGAGACCTTTGACCTCAAGCAATCCGATGTGGAGCGATACATACAAAACGTGGAAACCTTGGCAAAGCGGAAACCGGAATATCAGGCGATTGCTGATGCGGCAGCCTCGTTGGCCAGGGAAACCGGCAAGATCCCCAATATGTATCGAGATGAGCATTCCCCGGTGAAAGGAACACGGCAGGCCCAGAACTTTTTTCTGGATATCTCCGGCTTTTCCGACACAGACCGGCAGGTTGGAAATCACTTCAAAAGTGTGCTTCATTCACATTACGCTGCCCACTTGCCTGAAAGTCTTCCCTCGGCCCGGCTAAGGCAGCTCATGGGGCAACTCCCTGAAGAAATGCGGGTGGAGCTTCCAGATAGCATGCCTGAGATTCTCTCATCCGGCAGCTTGCTCGATCTGCTGGAAAATTTTCCTGCCGATACCGTGGAGAGAATTCTGCCGGATCTCGCCTCTGAAAAGAAACGATATGCCGATACCGACCAAACTGTGCGGGTTACCGACCGCAATGTGGCCACCAGCCGAATGGCAAATCTCCTTGGCATTGGCGACCTGGTGGCCCAGTCGGAGCGAGTGGAGCTCCATGACGCCGTGGGGAAGGGCGTCCAGCAGGGCAACCTGATGCAAAAGGCCCGCGGAAAGGAGGTCGCCTCCTTTTTCGGTGAGCGGCTGCGGGATGAGGCCATTGCCAATACGGACGCTTCCAATCTGAGCCATGTGGACACTTCCATTTCCCCGCAGGCGCAGCAGGAGCTGATTGAGTCGGCGATCACGCCGGAATTTATGCAGTCTCTCACCTCTCTTCAGGTTCTGGACAGCATCATTGGTCAATGTGACCGGCACCATCAAAACTACTTCGCCTCCGTCACTGACGACGGGAAACTGGGCAAGGTGCAGGGCATCGACAATGACTTTGCTTTTGGTTTTCACTCCCTGCGGGGGCAGGTGGACGAAAGACGCCTGGGTAATTTCGGCCACAAGCTGGTGGATGAGCAGGGGAAACTCCGACTGCCCCATATGGACCGGAAACTGGCCGACCGCATCCTGGCCCTGCGGGAAAATGATGTGCGGCTGATGATGGCCGATGTATTGGAAGACTGGGCCATTGACGCGCTCTGCAAGCGGATCTCGGAAGCGCAGGAGGCCATTCGGAACGACCAGCGCAACAACCCCGACAGCGGTCGCTACCTGGACGACGTAAGCCAGTGGGACGCCAAGGTGATGGAGGACTTGCGGGGCAACGAGCGCGCTCCCACTACCTATGTGGGGGACCTTTTGGCTGCCGGCAAGCATATTTCCAGTGCCATGCTGCCCGGCCTCGGCAATCCGGCTGTGGAAGATCTGCTTGACAAACTGCGGCAGGAGAAGCGTGAACAGTTGTGGGCCGGCATTGCGGGCGCAGAAGACAAAGTGGAGTATTTGAAGGCCCACGGAGTAAAAGATGTGGGAGCACTTCAGTATGTCGCGGCCCACGGCGGTGAGTTTACCGGTTCCCCTGAGGAACTTTCCTCTCCGGATGTCAGTTGGGTCCTCAGCGGCAGGGATGTCAATGCCACGGAGGTCCAGCAGGCGTTTATTGCCGAACAGGATCGGATCAAGCGCAGCAGGAGCCACTCGTCCTGAAACTGTATTTAATTAAATTGCAAAGAAAAACCACCGGCATTGCCGGTGGTTTTTCTTTGCAAAGAGAGGACCGGCGATTTTCGCCGGTCCTCTCTTGTCGAACCCAGGCAGGCGCCTGACCGGTTTTGCAATTTGGGAGACGATTACTGCATGAAGGTGCCTTCCACCATCTGGTCGATGTAGGCCAAGTACTGATCCTGGACCTCCGCCGGCACCAGGTCGCTGATGCCGCCGGCAGACAGAACGCCGTTCTGCATGGTGCCGTAGATTACCTCGCCGCCGAAGGCGCCGCTCTCCACGGCCTCCATGCACAGGCCCACCAGAGATGCGTTGTCGGTCACCTGGCTGCAGATGATGCACTCGTTCTGACCCAGCAGGTCGGAAGGCTGGGCAATGTCGTAGATCTTCACGGAGCCGCTGGCGGCATTGGCCTCGTCGATGGCCTGCCGGGCGCCGGAGTCCACGGCGGAGGCGTCGCCGAAGAACACGTCGGCACCCTCGTCGATCATGGCCTTGGCAAACTCAATGCCCTTGTCGGAGGCGGAGAAGTCGCCGGAGTAGACGATGTCCAGGGTCTTGACGGTCTTGCCGGCCTGCTCGCCCACATAGGCGGCAGCCTCGGCATAGCCGTTGTACTTGCCCACGGTGGTGTCCAGCTCCATGCCGCCGATGAAGGCGATGGTGCCGGTCTCGGTCATGAGGCCAGCCAGAGCGCCGGCGATCCAGCCCACCTGCTGGGCGTCGGGCAGCAGGGAGGTGACGTTGCCGTTGACAGCCTGTTCAGGGGTGCCGGTGCCGCCGTTGAGCAGGGCAAAGGCCACTTCCGGATACTCCTCGGCGGCCTGGAGCACGGCGTCGGTGTACTGGTTGCCGGGGGCGTAGATCAGATCGTAGCCCAGGTCGCAGTAGGTGACGATGGTCTCATAGTATGCGGACTGGGCGATCATGTCGGAGACCTCCGTGGCCCAGCCGTGTTCTGCGGCGGCGTCCACCATGGCGTTGTAGCAGGACATGCCCCACCCGCCGTCGGAGATGCTGGAGTCGCAGATCATGGCCACCTTGTACTCCTTGGCGTCGCTGGTCTCACCGGATTCCTCGGTTTGAGTGGTGCTGTCCTCCGAGGCGGTGTCTCCACCGCCGCCGCAGGCGGCCAGGGACAGAAGCATGGCCAGGGTCAAAAGCAGAGCAAACAGTTTTTTCATCGTTCTTTCCTCCAATTCTTGTGATCCGTGGTTGATGGTTGCGTATATTTCTAACAGCCGCGAAAACGGCGGTTGTCCCTTACTGATCCTCCCGCAGGTAGGGCTTGCCGGCGCCCTTGGGACCAGCCTTCTTCATGCCGATCAGGGCCAGCACCACCACCGTGGCGATGTAGGGAATCATCTGGAAGAACTGATAGGGGATGCCGAAGCTGCCTACCTGGAGGCGGATCTGCAGGGCGTCGCAGAAGCCGAAGAACAGGCACGCCAGCAGCACGCCGGCGCCGGTCCACCGGCCGAAGATCACCGCCGCCAGGGCGATGAAGCCGCGTCCGGCCACGTTGCCGTCCACATAGGTGTTGGAATAGCAGGTGGTGAGGTAGGCGCCGCCGATACCAGCCAGAGCGCCGCAGATGACACAGGCCGCGTACTTCACGCCGATTACGTTGATGCCAAGAGTGGCCGCGGCCTTGGGATACTCGCCCACGGCTTTGTAGTTGAGGCCGGACTTGGTCTTGTTGAAATAGATGGCCGTGAAGATCACCAGACCGTAGGCCAGGTACACCATGGGGGGCTGATCCAGCAGGAGCTTGAGCAGGAAGTTGTCGGTGCTGATGCCCAGGGTGGCGGAGAGGTTATTCATCAGCGTCACCTGCACCAGTGTGCTGCCGGCGCCGAAGTACACCCGGTAGATGAAGGCCGCCAGGGCCGGGGCAAAGATGTTGATGGCCATGCCGTAGACGATCTGCTCAGCGCACAGCGTCACCGTGGCGTAGGCAAAGACCATATTCACCAGGATGCCCACCGCCGCGCCGGCCACCACGCCCAGCATGGGACTGCCGGTAATGAGACTGACCAGGAAGCCCACCAGGGAGCCGATGGCGGCCAGACCCTCCAGACCGATGTGCACCAAGCCTGCCCGCTGAGAGTACAGTTCCGCCAGGGACAGGAAGATCAGGGGCGTGGCCATGCGGATGCTGGCCAGCAGCAGATTGGAGATAAATTCCCAAGTCATGACGCAGCGGCCTCCTTTCTGGCAAAGATGCGGTCAATGGCCGCCTTGAACTGGGGCAGCTTCACCATGGCAAGGCCCGCCACGGTGAATACGATGACCAGGGCCTGAATGATGTCCGACACGCTGGTGGGCACGCCTGTGGCCGCCTGCATGGTGGTGGAGCCCACCCGCAGCGCCGCAAAGAAGATGGCCACCAGAATGGTTGCCAGGGGATGGAGCTGGGCGATCAGAGCCATGGCTACGCCGTCGAAGCCGTAGCCGGAGGCAAAGCCGTTGATGAGCCGGTACTGGGTGCCCAGCAGCTCGGCGCTGCCGCCAAGGCCCGCGATGACGCCGGAGACCACGAAGCTGAAGAGAATGTACCGCTTCACCGCGAAGCCGTTGAACTCCGCCGCGGTCATGTTCAGTCCCACGGCCCGGAGCTGGAAGCCCTTGGAGGTGTAGAACAGGAAGTAGAACACCAGCAGTCCCACCGCGATGGCGATGACAAAGGCGGTGGTGGCCCGCAGGCCGAACAGACGGCTGAGCTTGGTGGCGTCCGGTACGGACATGGTCTGGGGTACGCTGCCCTCCCGCAGCCAGTTGGTGTATACCACACCCATGAAAAGGGTGGCCACATAGTTGAGCATGATGGAAATAATCATCTCATTTTGGCCCCGGTAGACCTTCAGAATTCCCGGAATGAGTGCCCACAGTCCGCCGGCCAGAGCCCCGATGATCAGGCACAGCACGATGGCGGGAAAGCCCTCGATGCCGCTCTGGGTGGCCACGTAGCAGCAGGCCACGGAGCCGATGATGAACTGACCCTCGCCGCCCAGGTTGAATACGCCGCAGCGGTAGGCAAAGCAGGCGCACAGGCCGGTGAAAATCAGGGGCGTGGCCCGGGAGAGGGTGGTTCCCACATTGCGCAGGTTGCCGAAGGCGCCGGTCCACAGGGATTGCAGCGCGGTCAGGGGGTTGGCGCCCAGAAAGGCCATCACCGCGCAGCCGATGACGAAGGCCAGCAGCACGGAGACCACCGGCACCAGCACATTGATGAGCTTGTTGCTGTTTTTCATATCCGTGTCTCCCTCCTCACTTGCCGGCCATGGCCAGGCTGATTTCCTGGATGGGGGGCTCCTTGCCGGAGAAGACGCCCATCACCTGTCCTTCAAACATCACCACGATCCGGTCGGAGACCTCCAAAATCTCATCGAAGTCGGCGGAGATCAGCAGTACGCCGCAGCCCTTTTCCCGGGCCTCGATCATGGTGTCGTGGACGAAGCGGGTGGCGCCGATGTCCAGGCCCCGGGTGGGATGGACCGCCACCAGCAGATCCGGGTGTCCCTCCAGCTCCCGGGCCAGAATGACCTTTTGCTGGTTGCCGCCGGACAGGTTCCGGGTTTCCTGGTCCACGGAGGTACAGCGGATGTCATACTTTTCCCGCATTTTTTCCGCGTAGTCCCGGATGGCCTTTTTCTTCAGGCGGAAACCCCGGGCGGAGGAGAACTGGGGCGTGTCCGTGGATTTGAGGACGATGTTCTCCTGAATGGACATGCTGCCGATGAGCCCCATTTTGTTCCGGTCCTCGGGAATGTGAGAGACGCTTTCCAGAATGAAGCCATTGGGGGTGAACTGCGCCACCCGGGACCCCTTCAGGTCCACACTGCCGGCGTCCGGCGTCAGCACGCCGGTGACCACCTGGGCCAGCTGGCTCTGGCCGTTGCCGTCCACGCCGGCGATGCCGACGATTTCACCCCGGCCCACCGTCAGCGATACGCCGTTAAGGCCGTTGTGCTTGGAGGTCTTGTGATAGTCCACTTTCTCCAGCGTTACCACTGACTCTCCGGGGCTGGTGATCTTCTCATAGTGGGAGGGGGTCAGCTCCCGGCCGATCATCAGATTGGCCAGAGCCTCGCCATTGGTGTCCTCCCGGTTCAGCGTGCACACGGTCCGGCCCGCCCGGAGAATGGTGATCCGGTCGGAGATGCGCATGACCTCCCGCATCTTGTGGCTGATGAAGATGATGCTCTTGCCCTCGCTGGTGAGCTTGTGCATGATGTCGAACAGGCCCTCCACCTCGATGTCCGTCAAAGCGGCGGAGGGTTCGTCCAGAATCAGCAGCTCCGCGCCCCGGTACAGGGCTTTCAGAATCTCCACCCGCTGCTGGGCGCCTACGGCAATCTCCGTGATGGGCTTGTCCAGTTCCACGTCCAGGCCGTACTTGGCGGACAGCTCCAGAATCTCCTTCTTCCGGGCCTCCCGGTCGATGAACACGCCCTTGGTGTTCCGGTCTCCCAGGATAATGTTTTCAAAGACCGTCATGGCCTCCACCAGCATGAAGTGCTGATGGACCATGCCGATGCCCAGCTTCACCGCCTGGGCCGGGGAGTCGATGCGGACCTTTTTCCCATTTAAGTAGATGGTGCCCTCCGTGGGTTGGTACAGGCCGATGAGGACGTTCATCAAAGTGGACTTTCCGGCGCCGTTCTCACCCAATAGGGTGTGGACCTCGCCCCGCCGAACAGTCAGATCGATTTCCCTGTTGGCGTAGAAGTCGCCGAACCGCTTGCTGACGTGCTCCATTCTCAGGAATTCATCCAAGTTCCATCCCTCCTTTATGAGTCTTCGCCCCGCCGGGACAGGCGGGCGAGCATCAACTGCTTTTTCTCCTGTAACGTGTAGATCATGGGCTCTGCCCAGGAGTACTGCCTGAGAAAGTCCCCCTGGAACTGGCAGATGGCGTCCTCGTCTCCGTCCAAAAAGCGCTGGTAGTCGGAATCTACCAGCTCCAGCCGCAGCTGAAGGCTTCCCCTGGCCCGGAGGATCAGCTCCTCGGCGGCACAGTCCCGCAGGGTGTCCGTCAGCTCCTTGATGGTGCGGCGGTAGCCGGTGCTGTCGGCGCCGGCGGTCTCCTCGCCCCAGAGGCACTCCACGATCTCGTGGATGGACACGGGACAGCCCTGGCGGTACAGGCACAGGGCCATCAGCTCCTTGGCCTTGGCGGAGCGGAACCGCACCGGCTCCTCATCCACCAGCATGTCAAAGGCCCCGAAGGTGCGGAAGTAAAACCGCTTGTGCTGGCGGCGGCGCAGCAGTTTGGCCCGCTCCAGCACGTCGGCGATGTCCTCCCGGTCAAAGGGCTTGAAGATCATGTAGTCCGCCTTCATCCGCAGCGCGTCCACGGCGAATTTGGGGTGGGCGGTGGCAAAGACAATGATGATGTCCCCGCGGATCTTCCGCAGCCGCTGGGCCAGCTCCATACCGTTCATTCCGGGCATGTCGATGTCCAGCAGGGCAAAGTCCACCACATGGCCGGAGGCGTAGGCGATGGCCTGGTCCGGGTCCGTGAATTTCCCCACGATTTCGAAATCCGGCATATCGGCGCATTTGAGCTCAAACAGCTGCAGGTCCAGCAGCATGTCGTCCACCAGGATGGTCTTCAAGGCGCCTCACCTCCCTCTTTGTGTGTACATTATAACAAATGAAGCGTACGGGAACCGTACGCTTCATTGTGAAAGCTGTATAGAATTTGCCAATTTTTTGACTGAGGTCTTCGGATAAGACAGAACCACCCGGGTACCCCGGCCCGGCGCACTGAAAATCTCGATGCCGCAGCCCGGGAACCGGCTCAGCCGCCGGCGCACGTTGTTCAGACCGATGGGCTCCTCCGGCGCCGGGGCGGCGGGATCAAAGCCCAGGCCATCGTCGGCCACGGTGACCAGCCAGCGGTCGTCGGTTTCCTCCAGGGATACGGTAACGGTGCCGCCGCCCACCTTGGGCTTAATGCCGTGAAGAATGGCGTTTTCCACCACCGGCTGGATAGTCAGCACCGGCAGGGGGAAGTCCGCCTCAGAAGATACATGGTAGACCATGGTCAGCCGGCTGCCCAGCTGGGCCTGGCTGATGTCCGCGTAGGCCCGCACCGCCCGCAGTTCCTCTTTAAAAGAGCCCATGCCGCCGGCGGCGGTGGCGGCATCCAGGGTGAAGCGCAGATACCGGGCAAAATCGCCGGCCATCTTGTAGGCCTCGCCAGGCCGCAGAACAATCAGCGCCTGAAGGGAGTTGAGGGTGTGATAGAAAAAGTGGGAGCGGATCTGACTGAGCAGCATATCGGTCTGCTCATGCTCCAGCTGGGTCTGCAGTTGGAGAATCGCCCGCCGGTCAGCCTCCGCCCGCATAAGGCGCACCCGCTCCAGATTGTAAGTCACCACGGCCGCAAGAAGGCTCAACAGTACCGCGATGGCTGAATACAGCCACAGGCTGGGCCGGGCGTACCAGGGCCGCAGCGGGGAGAGGGTGATGGTCCAGTCGGCGTTGAACAGCTCCTGCTGATAGGACACGGACTGCCACCCCAGGCGGGGGGCGTTCTCAGACATCAGGATGGTCTGCCGCTCTCTGGTGTCCGGATTGATTCGCCAGACCTCGCAGGCAAAGCCCTGGTCGGCCACCCGCTCTACGGGACTGCCGGAGAGGACCTGCGGGAAGTCCAGCGTCACAGAGACAATGCCCCAGAAGGCTCGCCGTCCACTCTCGTCCTCCAGGTACACCGGCAGCCGCCCGGCAATGCCCATGCCGCCCTGAATCAGCTCAAAGGGGCCGGCAATGTACAGTTCCCCCTTTTCCATGGCGGCCTGGGCTTCCAGATTGCCGGCGCCCTCCTGATTCATGTCTAGTCCCACGGCCCCCTCGTTGCCTGCCATGGGATACACCGCCTCCACCACACCGCCGGGGGCGAACAGCACATTCCGCACGAAATCCTCCCGCAGCAGAATGGGGGCCACCTTTTCAAAGCCCTCATAGGAGCCGCCGGTCTGAATCAGATAGGCTTCCAGTACACGGGTCTTGCCCATTTCGGAGAGCAGCGTTTCATAGGTCTCGGCGCCTACGGACTGGGCGATGTGGGACATCCGGTCCCGCTCCTGCCGAATCCCGGCTCGCTCCATGTAGGCGGTCAGCAACAGCCCCGCCGCCAGCACCAGGGCAAACACACCGCCGGCGTGTTTCCACAGTCGGCGTTCGGTTTTCCGGTCGTCCACAAAATCGCCCCCTCTCCAGTATCCAGAATACGGCATTTTCCGGCGTTTGTAAAGAAGCGGCCCGTAAAGAGGCCGGTACATCTAGGCGAAAGTGATGACGTTGGATGGGATAGGAACCGCGTTGCCGCCTGTTTTGTCGGCTGCCATTTATAAAATGATAGGTAATCGTTTTGACAATTCCGGTTTGATTTTGTAAAATAAAGGCGAAAAGTGTTTCCGCCGGAGAAGGATCGGAACTGTGATTTAAGTTTTTTGACGTATATGGTGAGGATATGACGATCTCTAAATTGCTTTGCTCCCTGCCGTCTCAGACATTCCGGGCCATGCAGCTGCATGCGCCGGATACAGAAATTACTGAAATCATGATGCTGCTTCCTCAACAACGGGATTTTCAGGAAAATTGTCTGTATGTAGGCGTGGGAAATTTCTCACAACTGCCGGAGGGTTCCGGTTTTAATATCCTGCTGTGGTCCTGGGATGGGGCTCTCCCGGATCGGGGGAACATTGCCGTGTTGTCCGATCCGTCCATGGGCCCTGTCCTTTTCAACCAGCTGCAGGGAAGCTTGCTCAAGCGCCAGCAGATGACCGCTATCTTCAACGGCTTGATTTCCGGCCCGCTCACAGGGGAAGAGCTGCAGAATCTGGTGGACCAGGCGGCCGGCCTTCTGGGCAACCCTATCTTTTTGGTGGGGACCGACCACCGCTTTCTGGCTGCCTGTCCCATGGTGGAAGCGGGTGAGGGGAGCGTGTACGCCGCGCGGACCAGAGCGGACCTGGAGGCGGGAATTGTGGGAGACGAGGGTGTTACGCTTATGGAGCGCAGCGGGATTTCCCGCCGGGCTGCGGACAATTCCGCCCCGTTTGTCTACTATAACGCCTATTTGGAGCGCACAGCGGTGATGACGTCCATTCGGGTCGGCACCATTGAGGCAGCTACGCTTGCCATGATCGAGGTGCGCAGTCCGTTCTCCATGGATGATCTGGACTGCTTTGGCGAGCTGGCCAAAATCATTGCCCGGGAGATGCAGAAAAACGAGTACTTCCTGCAAAATGCCGACCGCAAGGCCGGGTACTTTCTGGGGCAGCTGCTGGACGATCCGCAGCCGGTGCCGGCCATGGTTACCCGGCAGCTCTCCCGGCTTCATTTTTCTCCCAAGGCCCGGTTTTTCGTGGCGGTGTTTCAGTTCCCTTCGGACCCGGCACCGGGAGTGCGGTATGATGTCCTGGAAAATCAGCTGAGGAGCATCCTGTACAACACCATGCAGGTCACCTATCAGCGCCGCTTTGTCATTCTCTTTACCAGGGGAGAGGGCGAGGAACTGGGGGACTATGTGCTGAATATGCTGCGCACCCAGGCGGAGGCCAACCATCTGGCAGTGGGTATCAGCAACGCCTTTCATGGTTTGGCGGAGGTTCGCCGCTATTATCAGCAGGCTCTGGAGGCCATCCGCTTCGGCCTGCGGATTCCCAAGGAAAACACCTACCGTCCTCTGTTCTTTTACCAGGATTACGCCTTTATTGCTATGCTGGAACTGTGCCGCCAGCAGACGGATCTGATGAACTTCTGCTCCCCCATGCTGCTGCTTTTGCTGGAGCATGACCGGAAGAACGACGCGGATTTGATGAACACCCTGTTTGAATATCTGGAAAACGCGGAAAACATGCAAAAGACCGCGGCGGCATTGTATATTCACAAAAATACCTTGGCCTATCGGATGAACCGCATTCGGGAGATCATGGGCAACGACCTCTCGGGCAGCTGGGATAAATTTTTGCTGCTCCTGTCCTACCGGATTTTGATGTATCTGGGGATCTACCGGCCGGAGCGGAGCAAGCTTGCGTGGAAGGAACAAGAGCGCATAGAGCAGCGGCAGGCGGAAACGCTGTCGGAAAAGTGAAAATACCGCGGCACCGGAGGTTCCCGCGCCTATAGGCGCGGGAACCTCCGGCGCTCTGTCTGGGGATTTGCGGCCATGTGCGGTATCCCCGGCGTCTGTTATCCGGGGAAAATGCTGACGGGAACGGCTGTGCCGTGTTCGCCCCAACAGCAGATGGACGTCCAGGAGAGGCCGGGGAAAGCACAGGACAGCGGCGGAGCCGCTGTCCAGCGCTTTCCGGAGGGCCATCTTTGTCTGATGTGGTTCCAAGAAATTTTGTCCATAGACAGCCATCCTTTTCCTAGGTGTGAAAGGGGCTGCGGCGCTTACCGATCCACGATTTGAAAGATCTCTGCAAATTTTCGGTTGCTGACTACTTCCACCTCTCCGTCCAGATTCATGACCGGCCGGATGCCCACGGAATCATTGTTGGCATAGGTATAGCTCAGGGCGCCGTAGGCACTGGCTACCCGGGTCAGGAAGTCGTACCCCATATTGGCCGTCCGCAGCCAGTACCACCAGCCGTACTTGGGGTCATAGATCTGGGGGGCGTCGTAGGCGGCGGAGGGACGGGCGGGGTTGATGCTGCGGCCGTATTTGAGCAGCATGTCGTCGGTGAGCGTGGTCTTGTAGGAGGTGGGGTCATAGGCGAGGGGGAAGATGGTCCCCTCAGCCGCACCATGCTCATCCCCTTTGCCCAGCTCTGTGCGGCTGGGTAGGAACACCCGGCCCCGGATGGTCCGAAGCTCCCCCTGGTCCCGCCGCGCTGTGCGGCACAGGCAGGGAATGTCCACCTCCAGGAGGGCCTCCCGGCTCTGAGGGCTGATCCAGTCCAGAAAGCCCCTGCGTCTTTCATAGCCCACCTCGCCGTAACGGGTGTTGTCCGTCCGGGGCGGCGCGTCCTCACTGTGGGTGGGCTGATACCAGTCCGTGCCCCGGGCATTGAGCCAGCGGTGCAGATTGGATAGGCCGTAGTCATTGTTGCCGTAGAGCAGGGCCTGATGCCAAGGGTCCTTCTGGGACGTGGGCTCCGCCGCGTCCAGGCAGCCCAGCTCCACCAGCTTTTCCGCCAGCAGTGTGGTGCCTCCGTAGCCGGGATGATTCTGGGCCGCCACCAGGAACATCAGCCCATGAAGCGGGTCCTGTACCCGACTTCCAATTTCCAATTCCCGCAGTTTCAAAGACAACGCTCCTTTCCGCACACGTCCCGGCGGCAATAGGGGCCCTCCGGGGGAATTCCCTTTTCCGCAAGCATCACGTCAATGTGGGCGTGATGCTTGACGCAGTACTGACAAAATCCGTGGTTGGGGCAGGTCCTTGTCAGGCAGGGGCATTTGGGATTCATCCGCATGGTGTCCGGGATGATGGTGTAGCTCTCCTCCATGCCGGGCTTGTCCGGAACCAGTCCGTGTTCGATCTGCATATGGTCCTCCTTTTCATATAGCGGAGGCCGCCGTGGCAGAACGGCGGCCTCCCGGCAAGCAGTTTATTTTGCAATGCCCCACTTTTCCTCGGCCTTCTTAACAAAGATGCCGCCCTTGCTGGTGCAGATCATGAAGACTACCATGGCCAAAACCATGGCTGCCGCCATGGCACCGTATGCCACTGTGTAGCCGCCGAACCGGGCGGCGATCTGTACGATGAAGAGGGTGCCCATGGAGCCGGGAATCTGATGGATGGGATAGATGACGCCGTAGGCCCGCTTGAAGTTGGCGGGACCCCAGTACTCAATGACCAGAGAGGTGCAGAAGTTGGCGGCGCCGCCGGTCACCGCGCCGGTCAGGACCATGCCCAGCACCTGCATGGGCATACTGGCGCCCAGCATCAGGCACAGGGAAGCGCCGATGGCGCAGATGAACACGCCGATCTCACCCATGCGGGCGCCGAACTTGGCGTCGATCACGCCGAAGATGTAGCTGAACACGCAGGCGCAGCCGGCGGACAGCAGCATCAGATTCACCGCGGTGCCGGTCTCATAGCCCCGGGAGAGCATACCGATGACGGCCGTGCCCATGACGCCGCCGCCGAAGAGGGCGCCGCAGCCCATGGTGATGGCGATGATGTAGGTCTGAGGCAGGCGCAGCATCCGGCCGGTGGTCCAGGGGCTCTTCATATCCTGCTCCCGGGCCTCGGCGGCCATGCGGCGGACATCCTCACTGGTGAGGGAGTCGTCATTGTCGGGCTTGCAGCCAGCTTCCTCCGGGGTATCCCGCACCACGAAGATCAGCAGCACCAGGCCTACCAGGCCGATGAGGCCCACAAAGGTCAGACAGTAGTTGAGCCCCCAGTTGGCGCCGATCCAGTTCATGATCTTGGAAGTGGTGCCGGCGCCCAGAGGCACGCCGATGGTGGTAATGCCCATGACCACGCCCTTCTTCCGGGGGAACCAGCTGGAGACAAAGATGGGGTTCAGGGTGTAGGCCCACACCACCTGGCCCATGATGGCCACGCACTCCACGATGCCGAAAAGGACCATGTTGTGCACCATGTTGATGCAGAAGCAGCTGGCCGTGACCACAACGCCCCACACAATGGCCAGCAGTCGGGGAGAGGTCTTCAGGGCCAGGCGGCCTGTTACAAAGCAGGCGGCGATGCCGACAAACTGCGCCACGGAGACCAGACTCAGCAGCGTGTCAGTGGCCCAGCCATAGGTCTGCTCCCAGTAGGTCAGGCAGTTCTGCCAGCCGGTGTTCATACTGGTGTTCAGGTAAAAGATAAAAAACATGTAGACGCACAGCGCCCAACCCTTGGGACCGAATTTCGCGCTGGCAAGGTTCATTCCCCGCTGATTTTCCATTTGGATGTTCTCCTTTCCTCCACAAAACGACACTTAGCCTGCGAACTTGAAATACGTTCCGAAAATATCCCGGAAGTCCACCAGCGCAGCGTGCGCATTTCCAAACACCGCCGGCCGGTTCACCGCCTCCAGTACAGCCTGCACACCCTTTGGGGCAGAGAAGGTGATGCTGAAAATGCCGTTGCCGCCGTTGTCACGCAGGAACTGGTACATGGCGTCTTCCGGGTCTGCGGGGGGCTGCACCAGCTCCACCCTGACGCCCAGGGACTGTCCCACGGCCCGGCACTCCCCGTGAAGGCCGGGGCCCTCCCGATTCCAGGGGCCGATGCCGTACCTGCCCTCCAGCAGCTCCAGCACCGGAGTGAGTTCCCGCACCGCGAAGGTCACCTCTGTAATGGCGTCCACCAGAGGCTCCGGGTGGCGCTGCCGGTCCGGATGGACCATGGGCGGCACGCCGTCGGGATGGGTGTAGCCCTCCGGCCGGTGATAGAGTTCCACGGCGATGCCCAGGGGTTCCGCGTGGCGGACGAAGGCGCAGTCCTCCTGCCGGTCCACCTTGGCCAGGGAGCCGATGGGATATCCCGCCGCCGCCATGCGGCCCAGAGTCATTTCAAAGGATTCGGTGCGCTCCATGGCCAGGTGCTGAGCACCGGGGCCGTGCTGATTCAGATACTGCCGGAACAGGCTCATGTTCTCCATGGGTTCGATCAGCTCCAGCTGGATGTCGCCAAACTGCATGGCGCCCATCCGGATGCCGTAGCTTCCCAGGTATTTGCCATCCAGCCGGAAGTCCTCAATGGAGAGAGCTCCGTCGTTGAAGGCTGCGTCCCCGTCTACGGAGCCGAACTTTACATTTAAAAAGGGTCCGGCACCCAGCTGCTGGGTAAAGACCTCCAGGGCCTGATCCAGATCCCCCACCACATAGCCCACCTGCAGCAGCGTTTGAAACAATGGTTTCACCGCAAATTCTCCTTTCCTCGCTGTTTTTCATGGCGCGTTTGATGCTCTCATTATACCGGCGGGGCCATGTTCCGTCATTGTGTCCCGGGGACAACTTTTGGCGAAAAAGAGCCCGTGGATTTGTTTGCGGAACACATTCCGTTTTTTCTGACAGCGGCCGTATAATAGGCACATCACAAATCTGTGGCATATTGGAAAGGAGTTTTTCGCTATGGCAAGAGTTGCACCTCCCCCTCTGACAGAGGCTGAGAATGCCCGCTGGTATTCCAAATTCTTTTATGAACGCTATCCCGACAATCCCGAGGCCATGGCCGAACTGGGCGACAACGGCCCCATGGGGCTGGAAAATGCCACCGCCGTCGGAGATCGGTTCCGGATCCTGACAAAGGGCGATCTGCCCAGGGAGCGGGGCTGGCAGGTGATGCCGGACCGGACCACGTTTGTCTGCGGCAAGATGTTCATGAAGGATGTCACGCCGGAGATGTTCGAGTGGTGGTTTTCCTGGATGCCCGCCGATCCCATCCGGGGGCGGCTGTGGGACCCGGAGGAGCACTTGGGGATGATCGTGGACGAGTCCACCCTCCGGCGGATGTGCGATCCCACTCTGACCGTCAAGGAGCGGATCTACGGCAACCTGCTCTATGCCGTGGAGGACAACGGCACCGGCTATGAGTCCGACCGATACAGCTATAAGAAGCTCAAGTTCTTTGACCCTGTGGAGTTCGGCTTCACCCGGGAGCAGCTGGACCAGATGGAGGCCGAGGGCGGCCGTCTGGTCACCGCCATGAGCGGCCCCAAGGATGGGGATTTCGTCAGCAGCTTCCTGCACTATGCCCGGCCCGCTGAGGGCGGCTGCGAGGTGCGCAGCTGGTTCTTTGTGGGCCACAAGGTGGCCAAGAGCGAGGGCGGCCCTCTGCGGACCATGGATCCCAATATTTCCCAGAAGGCTCTGGAGCAGATCGGCCGCGGCCTGTCCATGCACTGCCTCCATGAGTACGGCACTCTGGGCCACTTCCTGGCGGAGATTTACGCCAAGCAGCACGATATCGTGGATTCCTGGGACACCTGCAAGAATGTCTTTTTGACTGAGACCATGTAAATATAAACCGAATGCTCGGTTCCGCGGACACCTTCTTACCAGAACCTATCGGCAGATGGCCGGGGTAAGACCCCTGTATCGACACACACCTTTCTCTCACGGAAATCCCCCGGCTCGGAACTTACGAGCCGGGGGATCTGCCGTTTTGGAAAAAGAGACGGCTTAACAGGAGGTTTTCCGGTGAATGAATCCACACCGTGCCCATTTCAACCGCTGGTTGTTTTACAAATTGCCCGGAGCCATGGTATGATGGCCTTGGAGGCGATGGATGTGGATGCGGTAACCTTTGGGCCGTTTTTAAAAGAGGCGCGGCTGGAAAGGGGGATGACCCAGGAACAGCTGGCTCAGCGCCTGCATGTATCCTCGGCGGCGGTGAGCAAATGGGAACGGGGAAAATCCCTGCCGGATATTGCCAAGGTGGAGGAGCTGGCAGACGCATTGGATCTGAGCGTTTTGGAGCTGATGCGCTGTCAGCGGCAGGAGCAGCCCCTGCCCAAACAGGAACTGGCGGAGGTCTATGCCCAGACGCTGCAAACGGCAAGGCATCAGAGTCGGCGCAGGATGCTGAAGGTGGGAATTGCGGCGGTGCTGACGGCGTGTTTGCTGCTGGCGGCGCACTATGTTCCGCTGGACCATCTGTTCCGCGTGTGGAAGATGAACTATCACACCACCGGGGAGGCGGCGGCCCTGTTTACCGTCGGCTCCCGGGAGGACCGCCGCACAGCCCAGCCCATCATGGACCTGCGGAGGAGGCCTTCTCCAGCATTGGCCTGACAAAGACGCAGGCAAGAAGCGCCTATGGAAAACTGAGTCAATATACCTATTGCACAGACGTTTATAAGGATGTGGTGGCGGAACGGCACACGCTGGAGCTGCTGTCGGCACATTTTACATCCGACCAGGGGCTGATCTGGGTCTATTACACGCAGGAGGGGCTGGATGAGAGCGGCGAGGTGATCACCGGGAGCTTCCGGGGCGAGTCGCTGTGGAAGGCGGCCCGGGGCAAGAGCGGCCAATGGAAGATTTACGATATCAAAGAGCATCCATAAAGTGCCGCGAAGATGCGTGATTGAGCGTTTTGGCGGCGAGTTGGAAACGGCTGGGGGAGAAACAACGGATATCACTGGGAATTTAGGAGATTTTTTTAAAATTGTGTCGCCCGACAGACGGCGGCGGATGGAAGAACAGTGCTGTAAGGGCGGCGGGCGAGAAACGCTCGCCGTCCTTTGCTGTGTATTGGAGGGGAAACCCCGGACTGTCGGGATGCGTGCTTACCGCGATCTGACAGAACAAGGGCGCCCCATGGAATGGCCCGGAAAAAGCGGCTTGGAGGTTTCTCTTTGCATTTTCCCTGCCGGCCTGTATAATGAATCCATTGGTGGTGAGAAAATATGCATAGAATAACAGGTGCTTTGTCCCTTGGACAGGGTGGAGCGGAAAGCGGGACGGCGTCTGGGCGGGAGGCCTTTTTGCATGCCTATCAGGAGAGCGGCCTCCATTCTCAGGTGTGCCCAGAAGCGCTGGGGGAGCGGTACCGTCCCGTCGCCTGCCTCAAGGACGGTGAGCGGCAGGTGTACCTGGTCCAGGACCAAGATGGACGGCCCGCTGTGCTGAAGGTGCAGCCGGCGGGGAGAGAGGACACTCTGCGGCAGGAATACGAGCTGCTGCGTCAGCTCCATCATCCCCAGCTGCCCCGGGCCTTGGACTACCTGGAGTCCCATGGACGGGAGTATCTGGTGCGGGAATATGTGGAGGGTGTCAGCCTGTATGATCTGGTGATGGACCGGGGGCCTTTCCCACAGTCCCAGGCCAAGGCCGTTGCCATCTCCCTCTGTCAGGTCCTTCAGGACCTGCATAGCCAAAATCCGCCTGTCATCTGCCGGGATGTGAAGCCGCAGAATGTTGTCCTGGATGGAAACGGTCGCTGCCATCTCATCGATCTGGGTGCCGCCCGCCGGTATCGGCCAGATCAGGGGGGGGACACTGTCTTTTTAGGGACAGAGACCACGGCTCCGCCGGAGCAGTTCGGCTATCAGCAAACGGATCAGCGCTCTGACATATACAGTTTAGGTATGCTGCTGCGGTTTCTCCTTTCAGGCAGCTATGGGCCGCTGGCTGGGGCGTCGGGCACCCTTGGGAGGATTGTGCGGAAATGCACAGCTTTTGATCCCGAGGACCGCTATCCGTCTGCCCAAGCTGTGATCCGGGCATTGGAGGGACGGTGGCTGCGCCGGGCCGGTGTAGTTGGGGCTGCTGTGGTATGTGCGGTGGTGCTTCTAGCTGCTTTGCGGCCATGGGCCCACCGGACGGTTGCGGCATCTCATCTGATGGAGGCCGCTCTGCGTCAGGAGCTGGGGCTTTCGGAAAACGGGCCCATTCCGGCAGACCGCCTGGAAGAGGTGGAGCAGCTGCTGGTGTGCGGCGAGATACTGCCAGGCACGCTCCAGGAGCACGAGCAGCTGGCGGAAAACGCCCATGACTTCTATGTGGTGGAGCCAACCAGAGGAGATATCGACGATCAGGACCTGGCGCTCCTGACCCAATGCCCCAACCTGCGGGTGCTGATTCTGGACTATCAGCAGATCACGGACCTCTCATCCTTGGCCGGGCTGCCCCTGGAGTATCTGAGCCTTGTGGGGAACCAGATCTCTGATCTGAGCCCTCTGGAGGGCTGTGAGACCCTCCAAACAGTGGATTTGGGGGAGAACCCCGTGCGCTCCGCCGACGTGCTGGCGGATTTACCGGCGCTCCGGGAGGTGGGCCTGGAGGCCACCGGCATTACCTCTGTGGAGGCATTTGCAGGCAGCAACATCCAATTTATCAATATCCGAACCACCTGGGTTACGGACTATACGCCGCTGGAAGACTGCCCGCGGCTTACCCGGCTGATTACAGGAAGCATGCCCGATGGGGCTGTGGAGACCTTAGCGGGGTTGACCAGTCTGGAGGAGCTGCGCCTTTACTCCACGGCGCAGGTGGACCTGTCCCACTTTGCGGATTTTCAGCAGCTTCAGGAGGTGGATTTCTTTGGCAGCACGGTCTCTCACCCCGAGGCCTTGACCGGCCTTTCTGCCCTGCGCAGTGTCAATCTGGGGGAGACCGGGACAAAGAATCTGTCGTTTCTTCCGACCATGCAGGCACTGACGTACCTGGACCTGCGGGAAAATGCCATCACCGATCTGACGCCGCTGCTGGAGTGCCCCTGGCTTACCCAGCTGATATTGAGCCCTCGCCACCGCCCCTTGGCCCAGGAGCAGTTGCCCCAAGCCTCCTTTGAGATCATCTATCGGGAGTAAGTGTGCTGTCTGCGCACCACAGGAAATCCATGTCATGGTATACTAAGAGCGATTTCAACCGATTAAAAAGCGGGGGAAAATCCCCGGCAGCCATTTTCAATGGCGGGCAGGTATGAGGTAAAGGAGAGCGGAGCATGTATTGTATCCAATGCGGAAGAGAATTGCCTAATGAATGCAAATTCTGCCCACATTGCGGGGCGAGTCAGACAATCGGTTCGTCTGAAAGCACACGGCAGGAGCGGGGGGGGTCTCCGGCCGATGACGGTATGATTGGGGAGAATGCTAGCCTAAAAAGGCGGCCCTCCGGCAAATTGGGAGAGGGATCCGGCCGAAAGAGATGGACCATGATTCTCCCTGTAATCGGCGTGGCGGCTGTGTTTGGAGTAATCCTGCTGATCAATTCGGTTATGTCTGGCCGAGATTTGAAGTGTTCCGATCCAGCCGTGTTCTTCGGACTGGAGTGGGAGGATGGCCCCTATGAGGGTAGCTATGATTACTCTTTCGATGAAACCGCACCCAGCGGCATGGATGCCGACACAGCCTGGAAAGCCATGGAGGCATATGCCGCTTTGCTGGAGCAGCAGGGAATCGAGGTTTCTCTGGAAGACGGCAGAGGCGCCTACATCGGCGACCGGTACCGGTTGGAGGCGGACTTTGGGCGGTATTCCCTGCTGAACAGTGGTTCGCGGGAGATGTTCATCCATTACTATCCCGCGGAGCAGCGGTTTTTCCTGACGCTGCCCTATGGATACGGTCTTGACAGGATTGACGCCATTCCCACGCAGACATACTCCGGCGCACTTCCGGCGGGCGGTGATGCCGGTGAGGAAACGGATCCGGAGGAAGCCCAGCCGTCCGCAGAGGAATCAGCAGCCGTATCGGACGCCGCTCAGGAGCCGGAGGATGATCCGGCGCCGGTGATTACGGACACGGCGGTGCCGGATTTCCAGGCCTTCTGCAACAACAACCTGCATGTGCACGGTGTGACGGAGTATTCGGACTATACGGAGTACATCTACTTTTGGAAGTATAACGGTAAGACGATGGACGAGTACCTGAAGCTCCTTCAGGATACATACCATTTTTCCATTCGCGGTGAAAAGGTAATCAGCAGCATCGATTCCTACCGGTATTCCTTTGACTACACCGGTTCCGGGTCGGCGGGGACTTATGATGAGGACTTTATGGACGGCTCGGACGGAGAGGGAATCGCCCTTTATGTGTTGGATCTCCATCCGGATGGGACAACGGGCGAAGTCCACATCCGGGTAGCAGACGGCTTGGATTATATGGATACAGGGGACCGAACCACCAGGGAAGTGGCGCCCTACGAGACCCAGAGTACCTCCGCCTCCTCCGGCGGAGAAGAGAACTGCTGGAACTGCGGCGGAAACGGAAAATGTCCCACTTGCGGCGGCACCGGGACGGTGTCCAATTGGCTGGCCGGCACCCGGGAATATGTGATTCAGGACTGTACCGACTGTGCCTCTCCCGGGAAATGCAGGGTCTGCGGCGGCAGCGGAAAAGCCTAGTTCCGAAAGACAAGCACGGAAACTCCGCCCGGCGAATTTGCAGCTGCGGCAGAATATTTCAAACAGAAAGGATATTTGATGATGAAAAAGATAGCTGTATTTCTGGTGGCAGCCATGCTGCTGGCCCTTTGCGCCTGCTCCGGCGCAGACACGCAACAGACCGACGACTCTCAGACGTCGCAGACGGATTCTTCCGATGCCGCTCAGGCGGAGGACACACTTGGAGAAGCTGACCAAGTACAGTACGACTATCAGCTAAAAGCCGGAGAGCAGCCCGAGGTCTATGATGTGACGTTCGATCAGATGGTCACCGTCACGGTGGATGCCGACAGCACCCGTGACGGCTCCCTTGATCTGCGCAGCAACATCTACTTTGATAACTGTATTTTCAATGAAGGCCTCACCATTGTGGGCGACTATCACGCCATGGTCAGCTTGGGCGAAGGCTGTTCGTTCGGTGACGGCGCTGTTGTGACCTGCAAGGAAGCTACTCCCGGCTCCTCAAAGGAACTCACTCTGGAAGATAACCTGGTAAAGGTGTTTGCGGCCTGCGACGGGGTCGTTGTGGAGACGGAATCCGCCTTTGGCGTGGTGACCGATGGGCCGGATGTGGTCTTCAACGGCACCACTTACAGCAAAGCGGAACTGGCTCCCCACACCGCCTTTCTGGGTGTTTACAGCATTTATGACGGTGATGCCATGAAGTATATCAAGCTGGCCATCGGGGAAGATGACAGCATAGAGGTCTTGAGCTGATTGCATGGTCACATGAACAAAAGCCCCTTTCAGTGAAAACTGAAAGGGGCTTTTGTTCATGTGCTTTTTGGTTACGAATTTTAGGCGGTATGGGCGTGTCCTGTCTCTTCACCATTGCGGAACAGAAGTGTGATGCACCACAGGCCCGCCAGACCCACCAGAGCGTAAATCACCCGGGCTAAGACTGCCATCTGGCCGCCGCAGAGGAAGGCCACCGTGTCAAAGCCGAACAGGCCGATGCCGCCCCAGTTCAGGGCGCCGATGATCGCCAGCGTCAGCGCAATTTTGTCAATCACCATGTGTTAAACCTCCAATCTTGCCTTTCGGTAAGGATTTGCCTCTAGTGTGTCCATTGGGAAAAGAGGGTATACAACTTTGCGCTCCAAGGCAAAATTTATAAATTTCATTGAAAAAACAGGGCGGGGTATTGTATAATCAGCGTAATAGTGGAGGTTTGCCCAGTTGCCACGAGGAAGAGGCGGGCTCCACAAATCATGGATACATAAAGGAGACGCTATGAATATTGTATGCTTGGACATGGAGGGCGTCCTGGTGCCCGAAATCTGGATCGCCTTTTCCGAAGCCAGCGGCATTCCGGAGCTGCGCCGCACCACCCGGGACGAGCCCGATTACGATAAGCTGATGCGCTATCGTTTGGGGATTTTGAAAGAGCACGGTCTGGGCCTGAAGGAGATTCAGGACACCATCGCCAAGATCGACCCGCTGCCCGGCGCCAAGGAGTTTTTGGACGAGCTGCGCTCCGTGACCCAGGTGCTGATCCTCAGCGATACCTTTGAGGAGTTTGCAAAGCCCCTGATGAAAAAGCTGGGCTGGCCCACCATCTTCTGCAACTCGCTGGAGGTGGCCCCTGACGGGGAGATCACCGGCTTCAAGATGCGCTGCCAGCAGTCCAAGCTGACCACGGTGAAGGCCCTGCAGTCCATCGGCTACGAGACCATTGCCGCCGGTGACAGCTACAACGACCTGGGCATGATCCAGGCCAGCAAGGCTGGGTTCCTGTTCAAGAGCACCGAGAAGATCAAGGCCGACCACCCGGAGCTGCCCGCCTACGAGGAATTTGACGAGTTCCTGGCCGCCATTAAGGCCGCACTGTAACGGGGGAAGGGGAGGACGCCGTGGAGAGCTGGTTCTGGTCCGCCGCCAGGGAGCTGTTGGGCAAACCGACCCTCGTCCTTTACACGCTGCCGGCATTGGCCTGCAGCGTGGGGGTTATTGTCTATATCCTTGTCAAAACCATTGAAGAATTTCGAAAAAAATAACAGAAAGGGAGATGCCGCATGAATCCAACCTTTGAGAAGCTGGGCTTTTGTCCCGCCGATATTTTACTGCCCAAAGAAGCGGATATGACCAAGTGGGCCGTGGTGGCCTGCGACCAGTTCACTTCCCAGCCGGAGTACTGGGAGGCCGTGGAGCAGACTGTGGCTGACGCGCCCTCCACTTTGCGGCTGATTCTGCCGGAGGCCAAGCTGAACGGCCCCAATGTGGACGGCGATATCGCCGCCATCAACGGCGCCATGCAGGATTACCTGGACCGGGACGTGTTCAAGACGCTGCCGGCGTCTCTCATTTACATCGAGCGCACCCAGTCCGACGGCAAGGTGCGCCACGGCCTGATCGGCATGGTGGACCTGGACCAGTACGACTTCACCCCCGGCTCCGGCGCCCTGATCCGGGCCACCGAGGGTACGGTCCTCTCCCGCATTCCGCCTCGGGTGAAGGTGCGGCAGGACGCCCCCATCGAGCTGCCCCACGTGATGCTGCTGATCGACGACCCGGAGGGCACCGTTATCGAGCCCCTGACCGCCGCCAGCGGCGCCATGGAGGCCCTGTACGATTTTGACCTCCAGCAGGGCGGCGGCCACCTGAAGGGATGGAAACTGACGGATGCCCAGATGGACGCCGTGGCGGCGGCCCTGGAGGGCCTGACTTCCGACAGCGAGATGGAGAAGAAATACGGCATGAAGGGCGTGGCGCCGCTGCTGTTTGCCGTGGGTGACGGCAACCACTCTCTGGCCACCGCCAAGCAGTGCTATGAGAATCTGAAGAAGGTCACACCGGAGAGCGAATGGGCTGCGCTGCCCGCCCGGTATGCCCTGGTGGAGGTGGTCAACAACCACGACGACGCCCTCCAGTTCGAGCCCATCCACCGCGTTCTGTTCAACGTGGACCGGGAGGCCTTTATGGCCGCCTTCCGGGCTGCCTATCCCAACGCCTACGAGGGCAAGGGCGATGGCCACGTCATTGAGGTGGTCTGGGAGGGCCACGATGGCTTCATCACCGTGCCGGACCCCAAGGTCCAGCTGGCGGTGGGCACCCTTCAGGCGGTCATCGACGATTATCTGAAAGCCAACGGCGGCGAGGTGGACTACATCCATGGCGACGATGTCACCAAGGATTTGGGGTCCAAGCCCGGCAACATGGGCTTTTTGCTGCCGGCCATGGGCAAGGAGCAGCTGTTCAAAACCGTCATGGCCGACGGTGTGCTGCCCCGGAAGACCTTCTCCATGGGCCATGCTCAGGATAAGCGATACTATGTGGAGGCCCGGAAGATCAAATAACACCCCTGCTTCGGCACCGCGGACGAAAGCCCGCGGTGCCGCTTTTTGTACTTTTCCCCAAGCGGGAGATATGATATACTGGTATCAGAAAAAACGGGCCCCGTGCCCGAAAGGAGGCGCCTATGGAGACCATCGCCCTGGAGACCTATGCCAAAGTGAATCTGGCCCTGGACATTCTGGGCCGCCGGGAGGACGGCTACCATGACATGCGCATGGTGATGCAGACCGTCTCCCTGGGAGATACCCTCACCGTCACCGTGGCGGAGACATCGGCGGGCTTTTCTCTGACGGCACAGGGAATCGAGCTGCCGCCGGACCGCAAATCCCTGGAGCAGCAGGCGGCGGAGGCCTTCTTCGACGCTCTGGGCCGCCCGGTGCCGGGGTTGGCGGTGCGCCTGGAAAAGCGCATTCCCGCTTACGCGGGCCTTGGCGGCGGCAGCGCCGATATTGCGGCGGTGCTGCGGGCCCTGCGGAGTATGTACTGCCCCGAGATGCCCATGGAGGAGCTGGAGTCTATCGGCGCCAAAGTCGGCAGCGATGTGCCCTTCTGCCTCCGGGGCGGTACCTGCCTTGTGGAGGGAAGGGGAGAGGTGCTGACAGACCTGCCCCCGCTGCCCAAATGCGCATTTGTATTATGTAAACCCAATTTTGACCTGCCCACCCCTGCCCTGTTCGCCCGGGTGGACCGGCAGGATCTGGGGGTCCGTCCCGATGTGGACGGCATGATGGCGGCGCTGGAGCAGGGAGACCTGACCGGTGTCACCGCCCGGCTGGGCAACGTCTTTGAGGCGGTGCTGGAGGGAAACGAGGCGGAGGCCGTGGGGGCCATCAAGCATACTCTGCTGCGGCAGGGGGCACTAGGGGCTGCCATGAGCGGCTCCGGGCCCACGGTGTTTGGCATTTTCCCCAACCGGGCGGCGGCCCGGGTGGCCTGCCGGGCTCTGGTGGAGCGGTATCCCCAGACGTATTTGGCGGAGCCTCTGAAAAGATTTCGTAAGGCGGTATAAAAACCGCCGTATCTGTCCATGATTGTGCCAAAGCCGCCTCTCAGCGGCCTACATAGCACAAAAGGATGGATACGGTATGAAAACAAAACAACCCTCTGCCGGTCGGAAGCTGCGGCAGTTGGAGATTGCCCTGCTGATAGGCGTTGCGGCGGCGTTGATTTGGGGTGCCGGGAGCCTGGGAACCCAGCGGGAGCTGGCAGACCGGGTGGTGCGCCTCCATGTGCTGGCAAATTCCGACTCAGAAGCGGACCAGGCCCTGAAACTGAAGGTACGGGACCAGATCCTGAAGGTGGCGGAGCCGGTACTGGAGGATTCCTCCGACCGGGAGGAGGCAAGGGCCGCTCTGACGGCGGCTTTGCCGGAGCTGGAGCAGGCGGCGGAGGAGACCATTGCCGCCGCCGGGTATGACTACTCCGTTACCGCCCGGCTGGAGGAGACATCGTTCCCCACCCGGGAGTACGACGGTTTTGCCCTGCCTGCCGGGGAGTATCTGGCACTGCGGGTGGTCATCGGCGCCGGATCGGGACAGAATTGGTGGTGTGTGGTGTTTCCGCCCCTGTGCGCCGCCGCGTCGGCGGATGTGCCGACGGTGGCTGTGGCGGCGGGGCTCAGCGAGGACCAGGTGTCCCTTATCACTGAGGCCGACCAGGGCTATCAGCTGAAATTCAAGGCGGTGGAGTGGTGGAGTACCCTGCGGCAGAAGCTGGAGGGATGATCGCCTCTGGTCCGGATTGGTTTCTGATGTCACCCTGGAGGGCAGGGAGACAGACTGTCGGTCCGCGGCGAAGACGAAAAGGGACAGAAGGTGCAGCTTCCCTATCATACGGCCACGCACCGCGACAGGGACAAAAGCCCTGAAGGAAAAAGCCCCGGGGAGTGGTTGTTACTGTCCGTTTTGACTGGACTTGTTTACAGCCTTGCTGTTCCAAAAGGGGTTCCTTGTAAAACGTGAGATAAAATTTCGGTTTTTTGAAAGCCCATTCCGCATTTTGGCCATTTATTGAGAAAATAGCAGACGCAAAGGAGATTTGCGTGACAGTTTTTCCTGCCCGTGGTAGGCTTTGAACAGACTAAAGCGGGAGGAGATCAACCCATATGGCATCCGTAGGCAAGCACATTCGGCGGCTCAGAACTGCCAAAGCGTTGACGCAGGAGCAGCTGGCAGAGAAGCTGTTCGTTACCCGTCAGACCGTCTCCGCCTGGGAGACGGGAAAGGCACAGCCGGATCTGGAGACATTGGAGCGAATTGCCCAAGCTCTGGAGACAGAGGTAACGGAGGTCATTTACGGCGTGCCGCAACGGGGAAACCTTGGGCCGCTGAAGCGGCGGTGGGCGCTGATCGGCGGACTATTGGCTACTATCGTGGCTATAATTGTCATGATATTGATTGAAAATGGTGCTTACGGCACCTGGCGGTACGGCCTTGCCTACCAGCTGACCAACGCCGACTACGCCATCGCCTATGAAGACATCCCAGGCAGCTGGACGGTGGAACTGAACTTGGAGGATCTGGAGAGCAATGCCGGAAAGGTGCTCTACCAGGACACGGCGGGCTGCCGCGTCCTGGTGGATACGGTGGATGTAAATGAGTCAGGGGAATACCGGGTTCACTTCCGCTCCCGGGGCGTGTATGGAAGGGAAGGCGGAGCGCTGGTATCGGGCTGTCAGTCGGTTCCTGTGGACAAGACCAGTCGGACCTGGGAGGTCCCAGCTGCGATGACCGCCGCTGTGGAGGGGGAGGAGTACGCCTGCTCCATTGCCGGATTTACCGGCCTCATTTATAAGAACGGGAACATGTTCAGCTTTCATCTCAATCCCCGAACCGAGGATGGGGAGCCGGTTTCCATCGCCGGGCGGGAGAAACTGACCGTCACAGTTACCGGCCTCAGCCGGTTCTCCACCCAAAGGGTGTCCTACTGGGGCGTATATTGAGCTTTTCTGATTTTTTCTTGAAAATCCCGTTGACAATTTCCTTTTTCACTGATATACTTGATAAGCCGCTTTGAATGGGCATGAAGTGTCTCTACGGGGACCGCCCCCGACAGCGAGCCCGTAATGAAGGAGTTGAAATCAGAGAATGAACGCTATTATCGTGACCGGCGGCAAGCAGTACAAGGTGGCCGAGGGCGACGTGGTCTACATCGAGAAGCTGGACCAGGAAGCCGGCGACACCGTGAAGTTCGACCAGGTCCTGGCCGTCATTGACGGTGAGAAGGCCACCTTCGGCACTCCCGTTGTGGAGGGTGCCAGCGTGGAGGCCAAGATCGTCAAGAACGGCAAGGGCAAGAAGATCCGCATCTTCAAGTACAACGCCAAGAAGGGCTACCGCAAGCGTCAGGGCCATCGTCAGCCCTACACCAAGGTCGAGATCGCCAAGATCTCCGTCTGATTGGGGATATGACTACCGTCACATTCCGTATGGAGGGCGACCGGATCACCGGGTTTGATGTCCAGGGCCACAGCGGCTACGCCGAGGCCGGCAGCGACATCGTCTGCGCCGCCGTCACCAGCGCCGTGCGCCTGGTGGAGACAACCGTCAACGACGTGTTGGGTCTGGCGGCTTCCGTAAAGGTCCGGGAAAAGGACGCATCCATCTCCCTTCGGCTGCCGGGAGGCCTCTCTCCCACTGCCGAGAGCACCTGCCAGACGCTTCTGGCGGGATTGATGGTGTACTTCGCCCAGCTCCATGACGAATACCCCCACAACATCGAGGCTTTGGAGGACGATTGATGTCCTCTCCATCTAAACTTTGAAAGAAAGGATGGTTCGTGTCATGATTCGTATTGGTCTTCAGTTCTTCGCCCACAAAAAGGGCGGCGGCTCCACCAAGAACGGCCGTGATTCTCAGGCCAAGCGCCTGGGCCCCAAGCGGGCTGACGGTCAGTTCGTCAAGGCTGGCAACATTCTGGTTCGCCAGCGCGGCACCCACATTCACCCCGGCGTGAACGTGGGCATCGGCAGCGACGATACGCTGTTTGCCACTGCCAGCGGCGTCCTCCGCTTTGAGCGGCTGGGCAAGGACCGCAAGCAGGCCTGCGTCTACGAGGCTGAATAAGCAAAAAAGAAGGGGTTGGACCTAGGTCCAACCCCTTCTTTTTTTGTTGAAAATTTGGATTGAAAATCATGGGCTTACTGCCAGCCGTACCGCTCCAGCAGCCTCTCCAGCAGGCGGTACAGAGGGCGAAACAGCACCAGGCAGGTGAAAAAGTTTCCGGCGCAGTGGACCAGGTCAAAACCCAGGCCCGACAGCCAATAGCTCAGGGCAGCGGCTGGCCCGCCAGTGACCAGATAGGGGAGGGCGCACAGAGCGCCGAAAGACAGACCGAAAAAGCCCGAGAGAATGGCCCAAAACAGGGCGGGAGCCTTGGGCTGACGCAGTACCAGAACGATTCCCGCCAGGATGGACCAGACGTAGAGATAGCTGATCCACCAAAGGCCGAAGCCGTACAGACAGCCCTCCAGCAGTACGAAGCCATAGACAATCAGGAATACCTGCCGGCCCAGGAGCAGGCTGTACAGGATCACCAGTAGACTTACGATTTCTACGTTGGGCAGCGCTGCCAGAGCTACCTGACTTCCCAGCAGCACCGCTGTCAAAAGCCCCAGCAGCGCCAGGCGCCGGGCGTTGGAGGGTGCCATTTAGTACCCTTCCGTCAGGGTCAGCTCATACTGTTCCCCGTCGGCAATGGGAGTTTGATCGGCGCCGGTGGGGAGCATCTCCCCCTCCCGGGTGATGCACCACCACTGCTGGAGGGAGTCATCCGCCGTCTCGCCGTCCACGGTGGTGATAAACAGGCCATATGCGCTCTCCGTGCCCTCCACCAGGCCGTTTTCCGTCAGCACATCGCCCAGGTATTCCTCGTCGGTCTGGTATTGGAAACTAGCTTCGGACCCATCTCCGTGGACTACCAGCACGTCAATGGACTTTGCACCCGCGGCGGTGCCGGGACGGGTCTGAATATACAGCACGGCGGTCAGCAGACAGGCCAGCACTAGAGCGCCGCAGCCCAGCAGCAGTTTCTTCTTCATGAAATCCTCCTTCTGCCCATCCATAGGGCGGGCGTTTCCGACATCTCCCTGATTATAGCAAAATCCGTCTTCCTCCTCAACGGGAAATTCCACAAAAAGACGCCGCGGGAAACACGTTCCCGCGGCGTTTGCTGGTTGTCTCAATGGGCCTGATTTTCTTCCACATGGGCGCGGATGGCGGAAAAGCTCTCCGCACTGATGACGTGCTCAATGCGGCAGGCGTCCTCCGCCGCCACCTTGGGGTCTACGCCCAGGGCCGTCAGCCAGGTGGACAGGAAAGTGTGCCGCTCGTAAATCCGCTGGGCAATTTCTTCTCCGGAGCCGGTGAGGGTGATGTGACCCAGCTCATCCACCTGGATATAGCCGTTCTCCCGCAGGTTCTTTATAGCCACGCTGACACTGGGCTTGGAGAATTCCAGCTCTCCGGCAATGTCAATGGAGCGGACAAACCCCTTTCTCTCCCGCAGGATCAGAATGGTTTCCAGGTAGTTTTCGGCGGATTCTTGAATTTTCACGGCGGAGACTTCCTTTCAGCTGGGCTTCGTTTATTTATTCTACCACAATTTCCCGCCTCTTTGCAAGAAAAAGCCGCCGGATGCCGAAAACTCTTTGAAAACTTCTCAGATCCGAGCTACGCCAGAGTCGTGGGCGGCCTTATTGACGGCGGCGGCCACGGCGTCCTTGACACGGGGATCGAAGGCAGCGGGGATGATATAGTCGGCGCTGAGGTCGTCGCCTACCAGGTCTGCCAGGGCCTGGGCGGCCGCAATCTTCATAGCGTCGTTAATGTCGCTAGCCCGGGCGTCCAGCGCACCTCGGAAGATGCCGGGGAAGGCCAAGACGTTATTGATCTGGTTGGGGAAATCGCTGCGGCCGGTGGCGATCACCGCCGCGCCGCCGGCTCTGGCGTCGTCGGGGAAGATCTCCGGCGTGGGGTTGGCGCAGGCGAAAATAACTGCGTCCTTGGCCATGGTCTTCACCATCTCCGTGGTGACAGCACCGGGGGCGGACACGCCGATGAATACGTCGGCCCCCACCAGCACGTCGGCCAGGGAGCCGGCCTGTTTGGCAGGGTTGGTCACCTGGGCGATTTCCTCCTTCACGGCGTTCATGCCCTCGGTCCGGCCGGCGTAAATGGCGCCCTTGCGGTCACAGAGGGTGATATTTTCGGCACCGGCGGACAGCAGCAGCTTCACAATGGCGATGGCAGCGGCGCCGGCGCCGTTGAAAACGATCTTCACATCCTCCGGCTTCTTGCCCACCACTTTCAGCGCGTTGGTGAGGCCTGCCAGAGTGATGACAGCGGTGCCGTGCTGGTCGTCGTGGAAGATGGGAATGTCGCAGCGCTCCTTCAGCTTCCGCTCGATCTCAAAGCACCGGGGGGCGGCGATGTCCTCCAGGTTCACACCGCCGAAGGACCCGGCCAGCAGGGCCACGGTGTTTACGATCTCGTCCACATCGTGGCTGCGTACGCACAGGGGGATGGCGTCCACGCCGCCGAAGGCCTTGAACAGGACGCACTTGCCCTCCATAACCGGCATGCCGGCCTCAGGGCCGATGTCGCCCAGGCCCAGTACGGCGGAGCCGTCGGTGACCACGGCCACGGTGTTCCACCGGCGGGTCAGCTCGTAGCTCTTGTTGACGTCCTTCTGGATTTCCAGGCAGGGCTGGGCCACGCCCGGCGTATAGGCAAGGGACAGAGCCTCCTTGGAGTTGACTTCCGCCCGGGGCGTCACCTCCAGCTTGCCCTTCCACTCATAGTGCAGACGGAGAGATTCCTTTGCATAATCCATGGTTCTTTGAACCTCCTGTTGAATATTTTTTTGGATGCAAGAAGTTGACGATTTACTCCATTTTACGAAAAAGCTGGGCGAATGTCAATTCATCCTGTGTTTTCGTCTATAAGCTCCCAAAAAAAGAAATAAAAATACACAAATAATGGAAAAAATATTGCAATTGTAACAACATCATGGCAAAATAAAAAGAAAGGAGGGAGGGGCCATGCGTGTTTCCACCAGAGGGCGATATGCCCTGCGGTTAATGACGGATGTGGCAATCCACGGGCAGCTGGGTTATGTGCCGTTAAAGGATGTGGCGGTTCGGCAGGAGCTGTCTACCAAGTACCTGGAGCAGATTGCTGGTATATTGGGAAAGGCAGGCTTTCTCCGCAGCGGACGGGGAGCGCAGGGCGGCTATCGTCTGACCCGTGATCCGGAGGAGTATACGGTGGGCAGCATTCTGCGGCTGACAGAGGGAGACTTGGCCCCGGTGACCTGTTTGGACCCCCAGGAAAACAATATCTGCGGCCGCTGTGATGGATGTGCCGCCCGGGATTTCTGGGCGGGGCTGTATGAGGTTATCAACGGCTATGTGGATCGGTTTACCCTGGCGGACCTGGTGCGCCGGGAGTGTGAAAAATCAGGTGACGAACGTTAGTGAATGCTGCGCAGAACCTCCCGGAGATTCTGAAAACCTGGGATTTCCCGCAGAAAAAGCAGATGATTCTGAAAGAAACCCCCGGACATTGTGTCCGGGGGTTTTATCTGTCTCAGTCTGTTAAAGATGCGCAGTCGGCGGGGCCGCCGGTGAGCATCTCCAGGCCGTGGGCAAGGGTGGGGAGCACTGCCTCCAGATTCTCTTTGGCTGCCTTGGGGGAGCCAGGCAGGTTTACGATCAGCGTCCTGCCACGAATGCCCGCCGCCGCCCGGGACAGCATCCCCCGGGGGGTCACCTGCATAGAGGCGTAGCGCATGGCCTCCGGAATGCCCGGCGTCAGCCGCTGGCACACCGCCATAGTGGCCTCCGGGGTCACGTCCCGGGGAGAGAAGCCGGTGCCGCCGGTGGTGACCACCAGGGAGATTCCCCCCGTATCACACAGCGCCCGCAGGGCCGCCTCGATCTGATCCTGTTCATCGGGTACAATCACGGTTTCCGCAATCTCGTATCCGGCGACTTTCAGAAGCTCCGCTACCACCGGCCCGCCGCCGTCCGGCCGCTCGCCGCGAAAACTGCGGTCGCTGACTGTCACCACCGCCGCCTTGAACATGTGAATTCCTCCTTTATTTATCACTGAGCAGCAAAATCTCGCCGGGGTCCACAGCCACGGTGACCGTTTCGCCGCTCTGGGCCCGCCAGGTCCCCCGGTCCGCCTCCATGCAGATGGGCGGTGCATCCGCCGCCGCGGCCTCCGGACGCAGCAGCACGGTGAGGGCGTTCACGTCCTCCACCACCCGGACCACCCGGCAGGCAAAGGCGTTTTCCATTCCGGCCTCCGCCGGGCGCAGGCTCCGGGCCCGGATACCCGCCCGGTGGATCTCCTCCGGCACTGCTCCGCCGCAGGCAAGGGTCACGCCCCACGCCGGAAGGTGTACCCTGTCGCCCTGGGGGGCCGCGTCGGCAAAGTTCTCGCAGCCGGAGAGCCGGGCCGCCGCCTCAGTGCCGGGCCGGGCCATCAGGTCAGCCATGGGCCGCACGGCCTGGGAGCGGCCATGGTCCATGACGCAGACCTTTGGGCAGTTGCGCAGCACCTCTCCCCGGTCATGGGATACCCACACCACTGGGCCCGGGAAGGCGGACAGGGTCTCCCACAGCTCCAATTCTAACTGATACTTCAGGTAGCTGTCCAGAGCGGAAAAGGGCTCGTCCAGCAAAATGGCCCCCGGCTCCGAAGCCAAGATCCGGGCTAAGGCGCAGCGCTGCTGCTGTCCGCCGGAGAGCTGGGCGGGCCGCAGGTCCGCCACCGCCTCCAGCTGGAACTGCCGGAGCTTTTCCTCCGTGGCTGCGGTCCGGGTTTTCCGGTCCCGGACCGCAGCGGCGATGTTTTGCCGCACCGTCATGTTGGGGAACAGGGCGTACTGCTGAAAAAGGTAGCCCACCCGCCGCTTCTGGGGCGGCAGGTCGATGCGGGCAGCGCTGTCAAAGAGGGTCACACCGTCCAGAGTGATGCGGCCTTTGTCCGGGGTTAGGATGCCCGCCACGCACCGGAGCGTCACGCTCTTGCCGCAGCCGGAAGCACCCAGCAGGGCCAATGTCTCCCGTTCCGCCTGAAACTGGACCTCCAGATGGAAGTCCCCCATGCGCTTTTCAATGTCCACATACAGACCCATCAGCGCCGCCCTCCTTTTTCCGCCTTCTGCCGGGATTCCAGCAGGTTCACCGCCAGCAGGAACACGGCGGAGATGGCGATGTTCACCAGCACCCACATGGCGGCGCCCGCGTTGTCGTTGGTGCGCCAGAGCTGGTAGACGGTGGTGGAGATGGTGGCGGTGCGGCCGGGGGTGTAGCCGGCGATCATGGAGGTGGCGCCGTACTCACCCAGCGCCCTTGCGAAGGCCAGTACAGTCCCGGCCAAAATGCCCTGCCTGCACACCGGCATCTGGACTCGCCAGAACACCCACGTGTTGGAGCGGCCCAGAGTCCTTCCCGCGTCGGAGAGGTTCCGGTCGAAGCTCTCAAAGGCACCCCGCGCGGTGCGGTACATGAGGGGGAAGGCCACCACGACGGTTGCGAAAATGGCGGACCACCAGGTCATCACCAGCTTCACCCCGAAGGTCTCCAGGACCCAGAGGCCGATGGGCCGCTTGGGCCCCAGCAGCATCAAAAGGAGCCAGCCCACCACCGTTGGCGGCAGCACCAGTGGCAACGTCAGCACCACGTCCAGTACGCCTTTCACCAGCCGGGGTAGCTTCGCAATGTAATGCGCCGCCCAGATGCCGAGAAAAAACACGGCCACTGTGGAAATGGCGGCAATTCTTAAAGAGTTTAGAAGGGGAAACCAGTCCATACACGGGACCTCCTGAGGGGATGATAGAGGACGCCGTTTTCGTCCGCCGAAGGCGGGGCGCCGCGGCGCGGCGTACAAGCGTTTTGCGGCCTTGGCCCGGTCGGGCTTTGCCTGTCCGGGCAAGATCGATCCGGGGTCCCCGTTGGGCGTTAGCCCAATGGGGCAATGGCGGCGATGCGCAGAGAATTGTAAAGGGGAAACCAGTCCATATTACGGGACCTCCTGTGGGGGGATGATAGGGGACGCCGTTTCCGCCCGCCGAAGGCAGACTTGTCTCAAGGCAGATTGCCAGCGGGGCGGAACTTGGGCCGAGAACGTGATTTGCGGAGAAAACCTTGGTCCGGCCGGGCAAAGCCCGGCCGGACAGAATGGATTCTGGGGGCGTCAGCTCAGCGGAGTGAAGCCCACGCTCTCAAAGACCGCGCCGGCCTCGGCGGTGGTCAGATAGTCCAAAAAGGCCTGGGCCTCGTCGGGATGCGCGCTGCCGGCCGTCACGGCGGCGGGGTAAATCACCTGACCGCACATCTCGGCGGTGGCGCCGTCCACGGTGGTGAGCCCTGCGGAGAAGGCGTCGGTGGCGTAGATGATGCCGCAGTCCACGGCCCCCTCGCTGACCTGGGTGGTGACTTCCTTGACGTTGGAGCCGTAGGTCAGGCAGTCGGCGATGGCTGCCTCCTCAATGCCATAGTAAGCGAAGATCTTCTGGGTGTACTGTCCCACGGGCACATCGCTGTTGCCGATGGCCAGGAACACGTCGCCGCTTTTCAGCAGCTCGGAGAGCTGGTCAAAGCTCTCGATGCCCTTGGGGTTGCCCTCCGGCACCGCCAGGGCCACCTTGTTCTCCAGCAGATCCAGGCGGGAGCCCTCCAGCACGCCGCCGTTCTCTTCCAGGGTGTCCATCTGGGAGGCACCGGCGGAGAGGAACAGGTCGCAGTCCGCGCCGGACTGAATCTGTTCCAGCAGGGTGCCGGAGGATTCATAGGAGGGCGTGATGGTGACATTGGGCGCCACGGTCTTGTAGTTTTCGATAATCTCGTCCAGAGTCTCCGTCAGGGAGGCGGCGGCGAAGACAATGAGCTCCACCGCCTCGGCGGTGTCCTGAGTCTCCTCAGTCTCTGTGGTCTCCGTAGTGTCGGAGGTCTGGGTATCATCGGTCTTCGTACCGCCGCAGGCGGTGAGGGCCAGGGCCATGGTCAGGGCCAGCAGCAAAGACAGTGCTTTTTTCATGTTCGTTTCTCCTTCTCGTTCAGATTTATTCGTCCACGGCCACCATGACGGAGGTGGCCTTGATGACCGCGTAGGCTGTGCCGCCCACTTTCAGCCCCAGCTCCCGGATGGAACCCATGGAGATGGTGGCCGTCACGATATTGCCGCCGATATCGATTCGCACGATACCGTTCACCGCGCCCTCCTCAATGGAGACGATGGTGCCTTTGAATTGATTTCTCGCGCTGATTTTCATGCGGTGCTTCCTTTCTGATAACAATTGATTTTCAACGCCCTGAAAGGGCGGATTGAAACAGACGTAATATTCACTTGAGTATAACGATTGGGGAGAGATATGCGCCGTTTCCGCGGCGCATATCGTTTTTACTTTCCGAAGGGGCAGAGGGGCCAGTGGCAGGGCTTGCACCCAAGACACAGCCCGCCCTCGCCCATTGCCACGATCTGGGCCCGGGTCACCGGCACGTCCGCCGCCACAAAGGGCAGCACCAGGTCGAAGATGGTGGCGCCTGCGTACATGACGCAGCCGGGCAGGCCCATGACGGGGGTGCCGTCGTCGTAGTAGCCAAGCAGGAACATGGCGCCGGGCAGCACAGGGGCGCCGTAGGTGACGATTTTTGCTCCGCTCTGCTTGATGCCGCCGGGAGTGTTGTCGTCCGGGTCCACGCTCATGCCGC
>CATZYY010000001.1 GCA_958426425.1 uncultured Oscillospiraceae bacterium | reverse complement strand
GCAAGAAGTACGGCCTCAAGGCTGCCCGTCGCGCCCCCCAGTTCAGCAAGAGATAATTACTCTCAAGCAAAAACCCTGGAACCGCAATGGTTCCAGGGTTTTCTTTTTTAATTCTGCCGTGAATTTGACGCAAGCAAGGCGTTTGACAAAGAGAATGAGTGAACCAGTTCTCTGCTACTGGTTCACTATTAAAAATCAGACCTTTACCGCATTGAGCAAGGATTCAATCAAGCTCTCCTTTATTTTTTGAGTGAATTCTACTAAGAAATTAGCATGTTTTGCCCACTCTGTAGAAATATTTTCGCCTTCAACATTTTTCATGTGATATTTTCTCTGCGCAGCAGTTTGAGATTTATGCAACACTTTTCCAGACACAGGATCTTTGTAGGTCTGCTTGTCGCCAAAGATCTTTTCTTTATGCTCAGCCTTTCTCTTGGTGGAATCCCAATACTTGTCCCGATTTGCTTTGTTATATTCTTGGGTAACACCAAGGCCATCCTCAAATTCAGTAGGGGTTCCTAAGCCTTGTTGCGCTGAGACATATACCCAATCCTGCTCTCTTTCCTTATCTGCCATAAAAATTTCCCGCCTCCTCGTTTAATTTAGTGGTGCTTGCAATATAATTTCCTTGACTCCGCAACCACATTTCAATCCCTTTTCCAAACACCTCTGCCTCGATCATCCAGCCCTCGGCGTCCTGGCTGATGACCTTGGCGGTAGGCAGACGATCCAGCACCGATTCCAGAGAGGGGCCGGAGTAGTGGAACCGGAGCCGTTCCAGCCTCCCGCCGTACATGAACTGTACCCGCTTACGAAATTCACCTTCTTCAAAGCGGCCGCTGTAAGGAATCCTGAAATGCTCGTCCAGCACCTTAAAATTTTGAATCCGGTCGATCCGGTAAATGGTGGGGAACAGATCATCCGGATTCTCAAAGTCTGACTTATCCTCCAGGAAGGCCGTCAGATAGAAGTAATACTCCGAGAACATGATCCCAACCGGCCAGACCCGCCGCTGTACCTGCCTTGGCTCCTTCATTCGCTCATAGGTGATTTCCAGCACCTGCTGTTTCTTCACCGCCTGTCCGATCTCCCACAGGCCGGTGAGGATGGGCCGTCCGTGGTGAGGCTCCATGTAGTGGTGTTTTTCGTTGGCTATCAGATCAGATACCGCCTTTTTATTTTCTTCTGGTACACAGCAGTCGATCAGCTTGTCCAGGATCGGCAGCATCTCGTTTCGGATCATGGAGCGGCTCTCCAGCAGAATTTTGCAGACGGCTAAGATTTCGCTGTTGGTCAACCCCTTCGGAACGCTGTTGACCAGGCGGTAGCCCCGCTCTCTGCGGTCATAGATCACGTCTTGGGGAAGGTTCTGTTCCGTCAGGAAACATCGCAGAGACTCCATGTCCCTCTGAACGCTCCGCTCGGTAATCCCATATTCCAGAGCCAGAGTATGCTTGTTCAAGACCTGCCCGGCCATTAACCGGGTGTAAACAGCCAGCATCCGTGCCGACTTTGCCTCCGGTAAATGTTCCATAAGCCCTCCCTTATGCGCTCTGTGCGATAAATTTATATCTGTTAAATATGATAACCTAAATAGTGGGTCATGTCAATTAGTGTCCATGTTGGGTAACATATACCCAGCGAGGTGATGACATGAATCCTGCCTATGAATCCGAGTACCGTCAACTGGGACTACGGATAGCCTACTATCGTAAACTCCGGGGCTTGACACAGGAACAACTGGCTGAACAGATCGACCGTACCCCGGCATTTATCGGCCATGTGGAGGCTCCAAATATCAAGAAGGCGGTATCCCTGGACACGCTGTTTCAGATTGCCACTGTCCTCGATGTGCCAGTTTACAAATTCTTGCAGTTCGATGACTAGCCTCCACTGTGGTTGTAGTATAGCAAATGATGTGGACAACCACTGTCATTTTGAAAAATTTCTAATCTTTTAATTTGGCTTTTCATAGAAGTAACATCTTAATAATCTTTAAGGAGGTATTACAACCTATGAAAAGTCACAATAAAGAGTTGATTGCTTTAAGAACTGGAGAGCGGCCACCGCAACGCTCTGGGGAGTATTGGACCGAGGACGAAGTGCGCCAGTTGACCATCATGTTTGAGAGCGGCATGGGAATTTCTGAAATCGCAATTCAATTAGACAGAAGTGAGATCTCCGTTTATCAGCAGCTTGAGAAACGAGGATTTCTTTCTGCCCAAAGCAAGCCTCGCAATCGGATCAAGAAAGAGCGCACCATGGCCGACTGCCTGTGTCCATTCTGTGGAAATAATACTTGTAAAAACTGTGGAAAGGATTGCAGTCATGCTGGAAACGTATGATGACCTGCTCACAGCGGACGAGGCGTGCGAGGCCCTGAAGGTGGGGAAGAACGCTCTTTATGTACTGCTGGCAGAAAAGAAACTGAAAGCCTATAAGAATGGACGGGTATGGCGAATCCCCCGCCTCGCGGTTGAGGAATTTATCAAAAATCAGGCCAACCTCTGACACGAGGAATCCCCTGGGTTGCGGCCCAGGGGATTCTTTCGTTAAAGCGGAAAAGGATGACTATGTATCATAATAATGAGCAACGCAGACCGGATCTGCGTTGCCTTTTTATTTGAAAAAGAAATTTGGAAAGGAGCTGATCACAATGAATCAACACTTGGTACGCCTCAGCACCCGCACCATGAGCCGCCCTGACTGGTTGGCACAACGAAGGAAGTCCATCGGTGGGGGCGATGCCGCCGGTATCGTGGGCCTCAGCCAGTATGCCACGCCCTATACCGTATGGGCGGATAAGACGGGCCGCCTGCCAGAGCAGGAGGATAACGAGGCCATGCGGCAGGGACGGGATCTGGAAGAGTATGTGGCGGAGCGATGGATGGAGGCCACCGGCAAGGCCGTCCGCAGGTCTAACGCTATGCTCTACAACTCGCTTTATCCCTTCGCCCATGCCGACATTGACCGGACTGTGGTAGGTGAGAACGCTGGGCTGGAGTGCAAGACCACCGCAACGCTGAATCTCAGGCAGTTCAAGAATGTGGAGTTCCCAGAGAAGTACTATGCACAGTGTGTTCACTATATGGCGGTGACGGGTGCCGCCCGTTGGTATCTCGCTGTGCTGGTCTATGGCCGTGGGTTCTTCACCTTCACTCTGGAACGGGATCAAGCCGAGATCGACGCCCTGATGACCGCAGAGCGGGACTTCTGGAATCTGGTGGAGCAGGATACCCCTCCCGCCCTAGACGGCCTGGAGCCTACCGGAGCCGCCTTGCAGAGCGTCTACCCCATCAGCAAGAGCGGTGACATCCACCTCTTCGGTCGGGAACATCTGTTGTCCCGGTACTTTGAACTTCAAACCAAGAAAAAAGAAATCCTGGAAAAGATTGGTGCCATTGAGAATACCATCAAGGCGGATATGGGTGATGCAGAGCGTGGGGACTGCGGAATCTACTCTGTCTCTTGGAAATCCCAGACCAGACGGACGTTCCAGACCCAGGAGTTTACCAAGGCCCATCCTGAGATCGACCTGGAACCCTTTTATAAGCAGAGTATAGCGAGGCCATTCAAAGTAAAGGTATCAGAAGTTGAGGAAAATCTGAAAAACGCAGGATAATTTAAGGAGGTTTTTATTATGCCAGCATTAGTAGAGAGCATGATGTATGTCCGTGAAAAGCCGTGGCACGGCCTGGGTACTCGAGTAGAGGAGGCCCCCAACAGTGCCGATGCCCTTCGCATGGCCGGTCTGGACTGGAATGTTGTCCAGCGTAATATTCAGGTCTGTGGCGGAGCGAAGATTCAGAACTATAAGGCGAATGTCCGGGATTCTGATGGGGCGGTGCTGGGGGTCGTTTCTGAACGCTATAAGATCGTCCAGAACGCCGAGGCGTTCGAGTTTACCGACTCCCTGATCGGTGGGGATGTCCGCTATGAGACGGCTGGTAGCCTCAACGGAGGCCGTAAGCTCTGGTTGTTGGCGAAACTGCCAGAGACGGAGATCGTTGGGGACAAGACCGAGCCGTATCTTTGTTTTACCAACACCCACGATGGGAGCGGTGCGATTCGGGTCTGTATGACGCCGATCCGGGTCGTCTGCAACAATACTCTGAATCTTGCCCTATGTTCTGCGAGGCGAGCCTGGTCTGTCCGCCATACCGGAGACATGGCAAGTAAGATGCATGAGGCCCGGGTCTGTTTAGAGATGGCTTGCGCCTATATGGACGAGCTGGGCCAGACGGCTGACCGTCTGGCGAATACGACTGTGACCCGTGACAAATTGATGGAGATTCTAGACGAGATGTTCCCGATCACTGAAAACAGCACCGACCGGGAGAAACAGAATATCCAGAAATTGAAAAACGAGTACATGGTCTGCTACTTCGCCCCCGATATTTTGAAATTTAGAGGCACCGCCTGGGGAGCCGTCAACGCCATGAGCGACATGATCTCCCACAACGCTCCCAGGAGAAAGACGGTGAACTATCGGGAGAACAACTGGGGCCGCATTATGGACGGTCACGCCATGCTGGACAAGTTCGTGTCCCTGGTGGCCTGAATAGAAGGGGGGGATAAATATGGCAACCGCAAGCAAAATGATTCAGCAGGCAACCCAGAAGGCAACTGTTGCTACTACGGGTAAACCCGCATTACAGCAGTATATCAAACAGATGGAGAAAGAGATCAAGAAGGCGCTCCCGAATGTGATCACACCGGAGCGCTTTACTCGTATTGTCCTGTCTGCCCTTTCCACCAACCCCAAGTTGGCCGAGACTACGCCGCAGTCCTTCCTGGGAGCCATGATGACGGCAGCCCAACTCGGGGTTGAACCGAATACCCCTCTGGGTCAAGCATACCTGATCCCATATCGAAACAAGGGCGTAATGGAGTGCCAGTTCCAGTTGGGCTACAAGGGGCTGATCGACCTTGCGTACCGTTCTGGTGAGATCTCCATTATTCAGGCCCAGGTGGTTTATTCGGAAGACACCTTTACCTATTCTTTTGGGTTGGAGCCAACACTAAAGCACATTCCAGCCGCCAGTGACCGTGGCGAGCCTGTCTATGTCTATGCGGTATTCAAGACGAAAGAGGGCGGATATGGATTTGAGGTCATGTCAATAGAGGAAATCAGATCCTTTGCACAGAAATACAGTAAGGCTTATGAAAATGGCCCCTGGCAGACCAACTTTGAGGAAATGGCAAAGAAAACTGTCCTGAAACGGGTGTTGAAGTACGCACCTCTCAAGACGGAGTTCCTGCGTGGTTTGGCCCAGGACGAGACGATCAAGCAGGAGATCAGCGATGATATGTACCTGGTGCAACCTACCATGGTAGAAGATGCCATCCCTGTGGATTCTGCAACAGGCGAAATCATATCAAGTGAACCTTAATAGATCAACCCATGTCTTTTGTTGCTCTATCGTATGAGACGAGAATAGAGCCGAAACAAAAGTGGGGAGGGTAAAAAGGGAGGGAGAGCCCGAGAGGGAGGGACGGCGGCATCGCCGCCATTGTCCCTCCCTCTCGGCAAAAAAATAGGTGGGCTACGCCCACCTATTTTGTATTATAGCCTTACTTCTATGTTATGTAAACTTTCTTCAATTTTGAAAATTTCTAAAAAAGTAGCAAGAGCAATTATGCTTGAAGATCATGCAACAGGGGGAGGGAGAGCCAAAGAGCGGCCCCTTTGGGGCCTTAAAGAGAAAGGCACCTCTCCCTCCCCCTCTCGGTAAGTTGGCGGAAAACCGATAGTAGTGGCTACACCCCCTTTCCCTCTCCGCCTTTCTCCCTCTTGAGAGAAAGACATTCATGTCTTTATTCTTATTGGGGACAATGACAAATTTGAAAGTGACAATTCCCATGAAATATGTCAGGACTTCTTTATTCCCTTCTTATTGACACCATCAGCGGCATCCAGACCCAGTTGGATGGCCCAAATGAGACGATTACGAACAGATTGTGTCATCTGTGTATCATGGTAAGTAAGGGGAGCATCTATATTTTGAAGTTCTTTCAGAATGGATGTTAAAGACAGCCATATATCCTTTTTATTAAACACTCCATTGTCATATTTTTTTGTAATCATCCATTTTCCATTTTTATATTCGGCAGATGCGATAAAGGTATCAATAAAGAGTACTAGCCGCTTTAAATTATACTTTTCCGATGAAAAATCGAACTGATACTCATTTGTAAGATATTGCTGGGGTATGCCAGTAGCATATAAGAAAGCACGATAATCCTTATCAATCTCCTCCCAGTCATTAAATGGTGGAGACTGCGATAAAAAGGATACAGGTACACCGAAATAGTTTGACAATTCGGCAAGAATCTTATTACTAGGTGCTGTATGATTAGACTTCCATGCAGAAATCGTACTCCTATGGAAATGGCATTTTTGTGCGACCTGGCTTGGTATCGCAGAAGTACTCTCGCACAGTTCATTGAATATTTCATAAAAATAAACCGACATGATAAGCCTCCATAATAATTTGATAAACTTTACTCGATTTTATTGTTGACAATTTTCGCCACCTGTGCTATTATGCAACTGTCGAATTTGTTCGTCGATATAATAGCAGATGTGGCGAACGAAGTCAACACCCGCACCTTGAAAAACAGGTATTGCTGATACCTCATACCGAAATTTTTCATTATAAAACTAGTCCCAATTCGACTTTGTGCTCACGGCAATGCCAAAGCCCCTTGTGCCATCACAGGGGCAGAGGTATCGCAGGGACACAAAAGGAGAAATTGGGCGAAAATCAAAACACTTAAATTCTAAAATTTAATGACAGGAGGTCTTACTTATGTTGAAAAAAGAACCGCCGAAAGAGGCTGTAGCAAGATGGGTTTCAAAGTACGATGACGATTATCGTCCAAAAAATGTACATGAGCCTGTGATATTCACAGAGGCGACTTGTATTGATGACGTACTCTCTTTTAATGAGGATGATCTTCAAGACCCAGAACCCATTCTCATACAAGCCCCAACCGGATTTGGGAAAACATGGTGGATTATAAATGTGGTTTTACCTGTTGTGGTACAACTAGGGGGCCTGATGCTGATTGCAAGCAACCGAACTGCTACCTCTATTCAACAGAAGATGGAGGTTGCAAAGAAAGTAGAGGGCAAGGACACTAAATGGACAAAACGACCGTATTCACTGGTTATAAAGGATTGGGAAGACTTTGGTCCGGTTAAAGTTATGACGTTGCAACGACTAAATGAATTTCTGAAAAAAGAAGAGGGAATTGCATACGCCAAGAAGGTATCTGTGGTTGTAATTGATGAGTGCCACTACTTCACATCAGATAGTCCTTTTAATAGAAATACAGCAAAATTGTTGGATGTATTTCCTGAACTTTTCAAAAAAGCAAAGAGGATATATCTTTCCGCTACACCTGAAGATTTCATCCCTCCGTTGGCAGAAAAAGAACTTCAGATTCTAGAGGGCATGACCTTGGAACGCATGGAGAGTGTTATTGGCGGGATTCCCCGGCGACACTATAAAACGCCAAAGGCAAGGGAGTATCCGAGTATTAAATGGTACCGCTTTGTATCTGCAAAATATGCTACGTTGCCTGTGCGCTACTTTAACGAGTATAGTGATTTGCTTGAAGAGATTGAGGCAACGGGTAACGAGGGGTGGCTGATATTCGTTCAGTCGAAAGAGGAAGGCAAAAAATTGGTGGAAGAGATTGGCTCTGACGCCTGCTTTATCTCTGCTGACTCCAAAGACAGCGAAGAATGGCAAACACTCTTATCCGAAGAAAAACTCCCATGTCGGGTTCTCGTAACGACGTCTGTGCTGGATTGTGGCGTCAATATCAACGACGACAATTTAAAGCACGTTGTGATCCCTTATGTAGATAGGGCCATGTTTATGCAATCCCTGGGCCGTAAGCGGTTCAAAGGTGCGCCTCAGTTTACACTTTATGTAAAAGCAGTGGACAAGCGGAGACTTAATGAGCTGATAAATCGGAACCGTAATTTAATAATTCTTGCGGATAAAATCACTAAAAGTAAAAGTTTCAAATGGATTCTAGACCGTTTTCTGGAGCTAAATGTTACCCAGGCAGAACGCACACTTTTATACCTTGACAGCACCGGAGATTGGAGAGCCAATTATCTCTATATTCACAAGTTGCATCGGCAACAGTATTTCTATAATCAGTTGAAACAACTGATTGAACTATATGGCGACTCCGCCTTCCCACGCCTAGCCCATCAATGGCTCGGTCAATCTGATGCTTATGATGAACAGAATTGGCTGGGGTATGATGTCGCCAAGGAAGGGATACAAGCTCTGCTGGCTTTCTTGGGCGAGTATAACGGTCGTCTGTTGTCCACGGAAAGTGAGCAGAGAACGTTTAGTATAACGCTCCACCGATATTACAAAAGCATAACAGGAGATAGGAGGAATGACAATAGAGGTGATGGTTACAAAAAAACATCGGCTTTAAATACTTGCTTAAAGAAATTAGGAATCAATGGGGAGGTGAAAAGCAAAGGCCCGGACAGTGGTTGGGTATTCAACATGGTGGCAGGCGGAGGGATAAAGGAACCTTCGGAAGAAAATGACTAGTCGTAACAGGGAGTGGAGAATAATATCAGGCGGCGGTGGTGGCGGCGGAGTAGAGCAAATGATGTAAGGGCGCTCTGGTTGTAGGTATCGAGCCGGCTCGATTTGGTGGTGGCGGCGGTTGAAATGGACATGCGTTTACCGACTAAAATCATCAAATTAAGGGGGCCTTAATTATGGAATATAAGGTCGGTACAATCCGCCAGATCCACAGGACTTTAGTGGAGCATGGCTACCATATCTCAGAACATGCACTCCGTGAGTGGGTGCGTAGCAAGCAAATTCCTGCTGTTTACAGTGGAAATACGGCCTATGTTTGTTATGACAATGTGATTGCATATCTGAATTATCAGGCCTTAACGATATAATCTTTGGCCCCCGGTGGACGTGCCTCTTGTGTACGCCTAACGGGGGCTATCCTTTTTAATAGGCTACAATGTAAAGGAGAAACATTATGGAATTTAAGCATGGCATTCGGCCCAGAGGCGACAAAGTTTCAATTCACGGTGTCTAATGGCTTTAATGGCAATGGGAAACAGATCAGAAAATATATGACCTATCGCCCTCCGGACGGCCTTTCTGGTCGTCAACTGAAACGAGTAGTAGAGGCCGCTTACGATGATTTCTATGTAAAGGTGACCAACAACCAGTCCCTAAAAGAAAATATGAGGTTCTCTGAGCTTGGCGATCTGTACTTCAGCCAGTACGCTCCAAATTGCCTCAAGGAGATCACAGCGTATACTTATGAAGGCTCTTATCGAAAAAATATCAAGCCGGTGTTCGGCAATACCCGACTGAAGGATCTTACTACTGCTCGGATTACGGAATTTCTTTTGGAACTTGGAAAAACTAAAAAGCCACAGACCGTCAGAAAGAACAAGATCATCTTGCACAGCATCCTTGAATATGCCGTTTCCCAGAAGTTCATTGCGGAAAATCCCTGCATAGGGACTATCTGGAAACGAGATGTAGAGATTGACTCTTCCGAGCGGAACAATTATCTTTCCGCTACCGACGCCAAGAGGCTGATGGAATTAGTGGCTCCCTACTCCACCTTTAACACCATTATCAAACTGCTGTTGCTGACGGGCCTCCGTAGCGGCGAGGCTCTGGGATTGACCTGGGACAAGATTGATTTTGAAAATAAAACGATCTTTGTAGACAAAACCTTGACCTATGTGACCGGCCGCTACTTCTTGTCTACCCCTAAAACACCTATGAGCATCCGAAAAATTGTAATAGACGATGCCACTGTGCAAATGCTCCAGGAACACAAAGCCGAACAGGACAAACAGAAACAGATCATCGGCACTGCATGGTTGGAGCCAGAGGCTGTATTTACCTCTGCGACAGGCCATTTTTATGACCGCTCTTTACTGAATACCCAATTCCGGCGCTTTATGAGCCGACATCCAGAATTGCACCGTGTTACCATTCATGGACTTCGACATACACACGCCTCGCTGTTGATCCTGGCAGGAGAAAATCTGGATGCCATCAGTAAGCACCTAGGCCATGCCTCTGCTGATATTACCAGCAGGGTCTATGCTCACCTCATGTCCGAGGTGCAGGTAAGGATCACTCAGACTATCTCAGGGGTCCTGCGCTGATTAGGGCGGGTAATTTCACGCCCTTGTTCCCTCTCCCGATTGCATTGACAATCCAGGCCCCAGGCGGTATACTTTATGTAGGCAAAGTTCTCCCTTTTTCCCTTTAGGTGACAGATAATCTTGCCGCAAATTTGCCGCACAAGGTATATGAAAGTACTTGGCAATACGCCACGGTTTTGAACGCTATGAAAATCAAAAATCACTGTTTTCAATGGTTTGCTACACCTTGTTACGATGTAAAATGCCCGGAATAGTTCAGCAAGCGCTGATTATTTCTTCCGCTTTCAAGGAACGCCGTCCAGTGGGACGGCGTTCCTTTTTTGCTTTTCACCAGCTTCCTTTTTTGTTGTCATAGGACACAATCGAGCTCTTGAAACGCCGCCTAAATACGCATATAATAAGAATAGCGCTATTTCTGGAGGAAAGCTATGGAATACATTACCGCACGGGAAGCGGCCCAAAGGTGGAAAATCTCTGAGCGGCTTGCCCAGCAATATTGCACGGAAGGACGTATCCAGGGGGCAGTGAAATTCGGCAACGCCTGGGCAATTCCCGCCGATGCCCTCAAACCGACAGAATCCAGCCAGAAGAAGCGGCCGCCCGTGACGGCACCATCTCCCAAGCCCGTTTCAGCGCCTCCGCTTCAACCGCTCACCCCCATGCCTCTGATGAACACAGCCTTCGTGCCGGGACACTGTGTGGAGTATGTAGAGAGCATTCAAGACCCCCGGATACAGGACATTGCCCGAGCGGAGTATTATTACTTCAGTGGCCAGGCAGAGGAGGCCTCACAGCTGGCGGAGCTGTACCTGTCTCATCCGGAAGTATCCCTGCGGCTGTCCGCCTGTCTGATCTATGCTTACGCCAACCTGACCCTGGGGCAGATTCCCCGGGCGCGGCAGGCTCTTTCCGGTGTTCGGAATATTCTTGCTGCCGCCGACGCCAATACGCCGCCTCAGCTGCGCGCCTCCGCGGCCTGCATTGTCATTGCCGCTGCCGTACTGCTTCACCTTCCCCCGCCGGAGTCCATTGGCTCCCTTCAGGACCATGTCCGTCTTCTGCCGCCGGGTCTGCGGATGTTCGCCCTTTACGTGGAGGCCCACCGTACATATCTCCAAGGGGATTACAGTAAGAGCATCGGCATTGTAGAGGCCACCTTTGCCATGCAAACGGAGATCTTCCCCATCCCCTCCATTTACATGCACCTGGTAGCAGTTATGGACTATATGAGTCTCAAGCAGCCGGAGCAGGCCCAGAAGCATCTGCTGGAAGCCTGGGAGCTGGCTCGGCCGGATGATCTGATCGAGGGCTTCGGTGAGCACCACGGCCTGCTGGGCGGCATGCTGGAGGCGGTTTTGAAGAAGGACTGGCCGGAGGACTTCAAGCGGATTATCTCCATTACATACCGCTTTTCCGCCGGCTGGCGCAAGGTCCACAACCCCGATAGCGGCCACGACGTAGCCGACAACCTCACCACCACGGAGTTTGCTACCGCCATGCTGGCGGCTCGAGGCTGGACCAATCAGGAGATTGCCGACCACATGGGCATCTCCCCAAACACCGTCAAGCAATACATCTCCGTCACCCTGCAAAAGCTCAATATCAAACAGCGAAAAGATCTGGGACAGTATATGCTTCGCTGAAAGCTATGCCTGCGGAAATCCGCAGGCATAGCCCTTTTTTTTGCCAAAACGGGTGATTTAAAAATGCGACGCTTGTGCTACAGTTTTTATAAAGGAATCTACCACTCACGTTTGCCACACAGGAGTATACCTCTATGGAAAAGGTCAGACGCTATGAGTTCGAGGGAGTCACGCTGGAGATTCCCCTGCGCTACGATGAGCGCTCTCAAATATACATTGAGGAGTATCCGGACTTTGTCAGCAACCCGGTCTATACTCCTAAGGGCCATCCCGTCATGTTTGTAGGAGAGGACGCCTGTTGTTATGGAGAGTCCTCCGGTGGAGAAGGCTGCCCGGACTGCGGCTCCTGCCGGTTTTTTCGCCCGGCGGCAATACACACCTGGATTGGCGTATGCGGTCATGAGAAGAAACGGTGCCCGTGACGCCGCCAACATCGTAAAAACACACAGGAAACCACAAAAGGGAGGGAAGCGCGGTGCGAATTTTGGTCCATTTTTATAACCCGGCAGAACAGGCAGTTCTGTGCCGCTGCCTTCAGACCTGGATTGAGTTGTCCTGTGTTTCCATGGACATTACCACTGGGGAGCCAATGGACTTCGCTGACCCCCCCGCCATCCTTTTTTGGGATTTGGACGGACCTGATCTGCCGCCCATTTTGCCGCCCGACTCTCCCCAGGCTCTGTTTCTCTGTTCCCGAGACCCTCAGCGAGCCATTGACAGTTACGCCTTTCATCCCGCCGGTTTCCTCACCAAGCCTGTATCTATGGACCGGCTGTGGGACGCGCTGCTGCGCTGTGCCCCGCTGTGGTTTCCCGCTCTGCAGCGGCTGGAACTTCTCAGCGGCCGCATCAAAATCGGCATTCCCTTTCAGAATCTCATGTGGCTGGAGGGAACTCGCCGGGGCTGCCTGGTCCACGCTTCCCACCACACCATCTCCGCCCGTGAACCGCTGTATCAACTGGAGCACCGGCTTCCATCAGCCGTCTTCGCCCGGTGTCAGCGCAGCTTTGTGGTCAATCTTTCCTACATCCGGGAGATTAGGGGAACCAGCTTGTTTTTAAATGACGGCACGGAGTTGTCCATGGGCCGGGGCACCAAGTCCCAGGTTCTGGAGGCCTACCGCCATTTCTGCCGGAGGCGGCACGGCATATAGGTCAGATTTTTATTCAAAATTAGGAAAGGAGGAGATGCCCATGGCGGAGTTCTTTATCGCCATCTGCGACGATCTGGAAGACGAGCGGATCAACCTAGCGAGAATGGTACAGGCCTATGCCCGAAAAGCGGGACGCTCCGTCCGTCTGCGGCTCTTCTCCAGCGGCGACAGTTTGCTGGCGGCCCTCCAGGGACCAGATCCCATTCATCTGCTGTTCCTGGACATCTATATGCCCGGCCTCTCTGGGGTGGACACTGCCCGACAGATTCGGGCCTCCGGCAATGAGATGGCCATTGTCTTTGCCACCACCAGTCAGGATCACGGACTGGACAGCTTTGATGTCCGGGCCTCCGACTATTTGGTGAAGCCCTTTCAGGAGGAGGATGTGTCCGCCTGTCTGGACTGGTTTTTTTCTCATATCCCTGAACCGCTGCGGCTGCTGTCCGTCTACTCGGAGGGGGAGTGGCAGAAGTTGTCCCTGAATGAGATTTTGTACATTGACGTATACGATCACCAGTCCCGCATCCACACCACCCGGAGCATCATTGTGGCACGTCGCGGCCTGGACGATCTGGAAAGTGCCATTGACAGCCGCGATTTTCTTCGTTGTCACCGCAGCTTTCTGGTCAATCTCAACCATGTGGAGCGGATAGAAGACAGCGGTTTCCGGATGGATGACCACGCACTGGTCCCAGTCAGCTCCGCCAACTCTGCCCGCATCCGCAGCCAGTTCATCGACTGGACGTACATGAAAGCCTGGTCTCAGATATGAGTATAACGAGTGTACTGTGTGTGCTGCTGGTTACGGCCATGCTGATACTGTGGCTGCTTTATCGCTCATCCCTGCTGAGGCAGTCTCTCCATCGGGAGCGAGAGGAAAACCGCCGCCTGCGCATTCTGCTCCAGATGGGGTCGCAAGCAGCACAGGCGGATCTGGCACAGCTGCAGCAGCTGCGCCACGACTTGCGCCAGTATTTGATTTTAGCCGAAGATTCCTCCCTTCCGGCCCAGACCGCCGCTCTTTTACAGGAGGCGGTGAAAACCGCCCCTTCTGCCGGAGGCAGAGAGAACTGGGCTGTCTCGGCCATGGAGCAGCACTATCAAAAAAAGGCTCAGGCCTTGGGATTCCAGGCAGATTTGAAGATCATTTCACCCCAATCCTGGGAGGAGCTGATGCCGGACTTATATTTGGTGCTGGGCAACCTGCTGGAAAACAGTCTGGAGGCCTTGCAGCGGGAAGGCGGCGGCTGGCTGCGGGCCCGAAGCATTTCTGCTGCGGGGTATTTCTCTCTGGTAGTGGGCAATACCTGCTCAAAGCCGCTCCAGCTCCGGGGCGGGCGATATCTCTCCAGCAAGACGCCGGGCCGTTTCGGCATCGGCTTGGAGGCCGTCCGGGAGGTGGCGGAGCGATACGGCGGGCAAGCGGAGTTCACTGTGGAGGACGGCGCGTTCCGGGCCTCGGTGTTCCTGCCGCGGCCGGAGGCCGTCCGGTCGGAGACGCCCTCTTCCACAGACGGGAAGCCCCTGGCATCTGTCTGAGCGAAGGACAAAACAAGCGCCTGCCCCATAGGGCAGGCGCTCTTTTTTCGGTCGTTTCTCGGTCATTTCTCTTTTCCGGACACATTGGCGGGGTTCACTTCCAGAACTGCCACCAGCGCTTCTTCTTGGACTTGCTCTGGCCCCCAATGACCGCATCCATGGGCAGGCTGTCCAAATATCTCATATATGACGGCCTTTCGAAATCACGGATCGGGGCGGCACTTTGCTTTTGCATCTTGGCAACTGCCTCTTCCTCATCCTCGTCCTCCTCCGGCCCGTCTACCGAGCCCAATCCGCTGAAGATACTCTCCTCATTGCCTTCCACCGGCGCTTTGGGAAGGCTCATCTCCAGTTCCACCGCCTCATCATCGAACATGCTCTGCATACTGTTGTAAAAGGATTCCTTCTCCGCTGCCTGGGTGGCCGCCCTGGCTTCCCGACGAGGCATCGTTTTGGGGTCAAACATACTGAGCATCTCGTCCCTGTCAGCCGGAAACGCGGCGTTGGCATTGGCGGCGATGGTGGCCGCATCCAGCAGATTCCCCCTCTCGTCTGTCATTTCGTCAAATGACTCCCTAGGGATGACGCGATTGCGCTCGCTCGGGCCCACAATGCCCATCAGCTCCTCCATGGGGCTCAGCTGCCTTTGCTGGGCAGCCTGGGGTGCCGGTGCGGGAACAGGGGCGACTTGGGCCATACGTCCCGGGGCCAAATTGATCTGGGACTTGTTGATTTTGCTCTGCAGGTTATTGCCCATGGCCACCAGCTTCTTCCTGTCCTCACCGGTGTAATCTGTACTGGCCCTCGCAAAGACAGGGGTAATGCCCCGCAGGAAAACTTCGTTGGAGATTTTTCCTTCCAGATGCTGGTCGCTTAGATCGCTGCCGCCCTGGCGCATCCCTCTCAAAAATCCATCCACAGCCGACATGGCGGTGGGCGAGCTTGCGGCCATGGTGCCCAGGGATCTGATCTGGGCGTCCACCATGCTGGGATCCAGGGAGGTCTCTATCCTGCCATCATTTTCAACCTGCGTCATGGTGCTGTTCCGTACTGCGTCAAAGGCGCCTCCCATGCTCCCAGCCAGTTCGCCCTGTAAGAATTTACCCAGATTCAAGTGCTCCAAATCGCTTCCGCGGAACATGGCGGCATCTCTTTGGGCGATATCGCTGCCGTGAGGATCCAACTGCAAAGCCCGGCTGGCGTATTCGCTGCCCACCAGACTTCCCATCTCCTTGCGGATCTCTTCTTCAGAACTTCCAGTGTGGGACACCACCCGCTGCATGAAAGCCGGGTCCTGCATCCCGCCCAGCATCTGTGCCACAGCGGCACCATGCTCGGTGGCGCCGGACTGCCGGGCAAATTTCAGTTCACTGGAGGAAAGGGCTGCATTGTGGTAGGCAGCCGTACCGATCTGCGCCTGGGTGGGGGCGCTGATCTTCATTTTCTCCCTTGCCTTGTCCTCCCGGCTCTTGCACTGAGCGGGGGCGGAGGCCGAAGACATGGGAGCGATGGGCATGGGTTCCCCGCCGAAGCCGTTCTGAGGCCCCGCTTCAGCCGTGAGTCCGGAGGATACGCGGGCGCCCATCACATCCGCCTCCTGCTCCAGGGCGGCGTCCTCCACCACCGGGAAGCCGCCTTCCACACGGCCCTGGGCCTGCTGGACCACATGGGCCAGCTCGTGACCCAGCACGTCCATGCCGGCGCGCTCGTCCAACAGGATGTCCGTGCCCTGGGCCACCGCCTCCACGCCCATCTCCTCGGGGATGTGGCCCCGGCTGATGCGGATGTTGGAGAAGTCGGCGCCAAACCCCGGCTCGAATTTCTCCCGCAGCTGGGGCGACATGGGCTGGGGCGCTCCGGCGCCGGACAGATGGAGCAGTTCGCTTCGGGAGGGTGCCGCCTCCTGAACGGGCGGAACGGCCCGGTCCGGGGTCTTGCGCTTGTTCATATAGGTCTGCATCTCACGTGTCCCCCTTTTCAGAACGTATACACAGAGCGGAACTCCGTTTCCTTCACCGCCCGGTCTCCCAGGCGCAGCAGCTTTTCGCACAGGGAAAAGGCGTTTCGGTCGATGGCGGAGGTCCACACCTCCGTCTCCGGCGGCAGGAGTGCCTTGGCCGCCTGAATGCTGCGGGCGATCAGCGCCGCCGCCGTCCGCCCGCCCCGGTATTCCGGCAACACGTACAGCCCCGCCAGATGGCAGCCCTCGCCCTTATGGTCGATCAGAAGGAAGCCGGAGAGGGCAACCCCCTGCGTGCAGAAGCTGGACAGCTCTCCCCAGGGCCGTTTCAGCTCCCCTGCATCAGCAAAAGCCGGCAATTCCCCGGAGTCCAGTATATCCATGTAGGCATCCTGCACAGCCTCAGGGGCATCCAGCGCGCTGTACACCGCCAGCTCCGGGTGCGGGGCCATGGTTACATCGGGAATATCCCCCAGACGGGTGGAAAAGCCAGTGGACACCGGCTCCGGCTTGGAAAAGCCCGCCTGTTCCAGAATGCCCAAAGCCTGCCGCCCATCCCCCAGCATACTGGGGGTATAGATCGCCTGGACCCGGGTCCCTCCCCGGACTTGAATCTGCCCCAGCAGTCCCCGGAGCAGATACGTTCCCAGTCCGCACAGCCGGGCCTTGGGGTCCACAAAAATATAGCGCAGATCGTATCCGCCCCGGCGGTCCCGCTGAGCCAGTGCCGCACCGCAGGCCGCGGCGCCGTACACGGCGCCCACGCACACGGCCTCCCCCTGTCCCAGCAGGGGGCGAAAGCTGTCTGGAATATACTGCAAAAACGCTGGATCTTCCAAGCCTATCAGTTGCAGGCGCAGCTGTTCCATGTTTCCGCCTCCTTCTGCCGGTTTTTCTGTCTTTATTGTAGCATGTTTCGGGGAACTTGGCGCCTGCGTTCTGCAACCTTTGGCGGCTGTTTACGTCTCTGCTTTCAGAAAATTCCCGCCTGCACAGCCGCGCAGCTGCCTGCCGGACCTTTTTCAGGGTCAAATATGTTTCTGGATGGTCAGAATGTTCTTGCCGTCCTCATAGGTATAATCCACTGCGTCCATACTCCGTTTGACCATCAGAATCCCCAGGCCGCCGATTCCCCGTTCCTCAGCGGAAAGCGTGATGTCCGCGTCCTTCTTGGCCAGGGGATTGAAGGGCACTCCGTCATCCAGGAACTGAATGGTCACCTGGAGGGGTGATCCGCCCACACTGCAGCGAACAGTGGCCTCGCCTTTCCTCTCCGGGCTGAATGCGTAGCGGGCAATGTTGACAAAGATCTCCTCCACCGCTACATCCAGCTGGAACTTTACCTTGCCGGAACAGGCGTGACCCTCCAGCTGCTCCGCAATAAAAGACTGCACCTGCTCCAGTTGATCCAGGGACGCAGGAAAGATCTTTTCCGCCATGGCTCATACCCCCTTGTAGGACAGGCCCAGCATGGTGATATCATCAAACTGGTCCGCATCCCCCACAAAGGTGTCAATGCTGTTCTTGATCCGGGGCAGCAGCTCCTCCACCGGCAGATCGGGGGCCTCATTCAGCGCCGCCTGCAGACGATCCTCGCCATAGAGCTCCTGGTCGCCGTTGGTGGCCTCGGTGACGCCGTCGGTATACAGGTACAGCCGGTCGCCGGGCTCCAGCTGCAACGTGTTCTCCCGATAGCGCACGCCCTCCATGCCGGCCAGAACGAAGCCGGGGCGGCTCTTGAGCCACTCAAACGGTCCGCCGGCACGCTTGAGCAGAGGCGGATTGTGCCCGGCGTTCACATAGGTGAATTTGCCGGTGCTGATCTCCAGAATGCCCATCCAGGCGGTGACGAACAGTCCCGCGTCATTGCCTTCGCACAGCTGCCCGTTGGTCTGGGTAAACACGTCTCCCGGAGTTTCTTTGTTCTGGGCATGGTTTTTAATGAGGGTCTTGGCAATCACCATGAACAGTGCCGCCGGCACGCCTTTGCCGGACACGTCGGCAATGACCACAGCCAGGTGATCGTCGTCCACCAGGAAGAAGTCGTAGAAGTCGCCGCCCACCTCCTTGGCGGGGTCCATGGTGGCATAGATATCGAACTCCGTACGCTCCGGGAAGGCCGGGAAAATCCGGGGCAGCATGTCCGCCTGGATCTGGGTGGCCACGTTCAGCTCCGCGCCGATGCGCTCCTTTTCCGCCGTGACGGTGGTCAGGTCCCGGATGTACTCGTTGATCTCCAGTTCCATGGTCTTGATGGCTTCCGACAGGGCCTGGATTTCGTCGCCGGTGCGGATGTTCAGCTGAGAGATGGCCGAGTGTTCGGTATTTTCTCCGTCAGTCACCGCGCGGCGCACATTGGCGGAAATGCTGCCGCCCTCACTGCTGCGCCGGTCGGACACATATTGCAGAGCTGCCCGGGCCACCTGGTTGATGGGGCCGACCACAAAACGGTTGACCAGCATCACCAGAATCACGCAGGCGGCGGCCATGGCCAGCAGGATTGCCACCAGGACCAGCTGCAAAAACTCCATCCGGTCATCCATCACGTCATTCATGGAGATGTCCACGTTCATAAATGCGTAGGTTTCGCCTGCGTCGTCGTACATCCAGACCACCGCGGTACACAGCCAGCCGTACTCCTCTGTCCGGCTGATATAGACCATGTCCTCTCCCGCGTCAATATCCAGATACGCTGTCTCCTCCTGGGGGAACCCCACCTCCGGGTCCGTGTCCAGAATATCGTACAGGGGATCGCCCTCCACGAAGCTGCCTCCGTTGGGGGGGACGTTGACATAGATATACAGCGCTTCGTCATTGGCAGCCAGCAGCTCCCGCAGGATTTGGAGCTGTCCGTCGTAGTACTCGTCTTTTTCCATGGTCAGGGCGTATTGCTTGATCTTCTCCCCGTCCAGCATGGCAATCGCACTTTCCGCCAGATCCAGGGTCACCTTCTGATAGTGTTCATCCATGGTGTCGGCATAAGTGCGATACGACAGCGCAATTGCGGTGGCACTGATGATGATGCTCATGCATACGATTCCCAGTACCGCTTTCATACGCAGAGAAACCTTCATCTCTCTTCTCCTCCCTTTGTCCTCGTCCGTCTATGCCAGGTCAAAGCCCAGCCACCCCGGAACATCCAAGCTGAAATTCCAACAGCAGCCCCGCGGCGTTCCCGTCTCCAGTGAAGCTGCGGGACTCTCTACCGCCAGCTGTGTCACACCGTAGTAGGTGCACAGCCAGCGGGAGACCTCTGTCAGCCGTTCCATGGGCATGGTCGTTTCCCGCAGGAAAAGGGTCTTTCCCTGCTTTACCCCAAACAGAAAATACCGCTCTCCGCGCCAGCTGAGGATATGGGCGATGCCGCCGCAGCGCCGCTGTTCCTGCAGCGCGTAAGCCGTTGCCGCCGTATCCCAAGCCACATAACCATCTCCCCGGAAAAACTGATCCCGCAGCCGTCGGGATTCCTCCGGCTCTGCCTGGGAGACCGTCAGTCCCTCCACAGGTACTCCCCTTGGAAGAATCTCATGAAAATCGTGGAAAAATGCGGGGGAAAATCCCCGTTTCAAATAGTAGTCCTCCACTCCGGCCCGGGGCAGCACGAAAAACACGGCATTCTCTCCCGCGCAGAATGCTTCCGCGGCGCACAGAATTTGTTCGCATATCCCCCGGCGCCGGTAGTCCGGATGGACGCCCACCGCGTATCCATAGTAAGCCCGGTGCTCTCCCAGCGCACAGGGCAGAAGGTAGGCCGCGCCCACCGGCGCAGCATCCTCCAGCCAGACAAAGGACCGGCAGGCGGGAAAGCGGTTTTCCATAAAAAAGCGGATATAGTCCGGGCTGTCGCCAAAGCAGGCCTCCCAGATGCGGCTCAGTGCCGGAATCATCTGCGGTGTTCCCTGTACAGTCATGAAACCACCTCCTCAAATGCGAACCAGCAGGGTGTTGAACCCCTGAAAATGGCGATAATAGAACTCCTTGGCCTTTTTCTTCACCATCAGAACGCCCATACTGTCCATGGCCAGCTCCTCGCTGTCCGCTTCGGAGATCTTGTTGGTGCGCAGAGAGAACGGGTCAAAGGCCATGGCATTGTCCCGGATGTGGAGGTCAAAGACCCCCGGCTCCGACTGGAACAGAGTGATCTGAATGTAGATTCCGCTGCGGCCCGACTCCTGAGCGTGGGCAAAAATTGCCTGGCTCATCTCCTCCACCGCCATGGTGACGAAAAAGGTCTGCTGCATGCTGGCTCCCTGCAAAGCGCAGAATTCCTCGCACTCCTCCAGCAGCCCGGACAGCTCCTGGAGATCCTGCTGCAGCATGCGATGGAAAATCGGGGCCTCATCCAAATTGACGATCTGGAGCCGGTTCCTCCTGTTGACGACCATGCGCCATACCGCCACAATGGCCAGGGAAACCCCCTCGGTGGCGGGATAGACCAGCCAAAAATATGCCAGCGGCCCCATGGCCAGCGGCACGGCAAAGGCCAGGTACACCGCAAAGGAGCGCAGGAATGTCAGCACCATGGTCTGGTGCTCTTTTCCCACAGCCTGCCAATAAGAGGACAGCAGCATGCTGGTGCCCACGCCGATACCGCCCACGCAATACATCCGCAGGGCCAGCGCCCCCATGCCCGCCATCTCCTCAGACAGGCCAAACAGCCGGCCCACCTGGGGTGCGCCAAGGGCTACCATCCCCAGCAGCAGCGCGCCCAGCGCGCCGCCCCACTTCAAGCCCAGCCGCAGGGTATCACGCTCCGCCTGCCGGTTCCGTTCCCCGTGAAAGGTGGCGGCCAGGGGCTGGATGGTGGCGGCCACGCCGTCAAACAGGCCCACCACCAGGTAGGAGATATTCAGTACCACGTTGAACACCGCGAGACCGCTCTCTCCGTGGCGGCTGATGAGCAGGTTGTTGATGACCAGGAAAAAGAGAAACTGCCAGATGTATTGGGAGGAGCTGGAAAATCCAGTACGGTAGCACTGGGCCATCACCTTGAAATCCGGCCGGGCCAGCCGCAGGCTGAGGATATTGGCCTTTTTGAAGAAGTGCGGCAGGTAAATCAGCACAGCCGCGCCCACGCCCACAATGGTGGAGTATACCGCGCCGTTGATGCCCATTTTGAAGCCCAGCACAAACACGAAGGACAACCCCACGTCCAGCAGGTTGGACACCGCCAACCCCACGCTGGCCCGCCGCTCTCCGTCATCGCACCGGAGGAAGTAGTAAAAGATCATGTTCAGGAAAAACAGCGGCGCGGCGGCCAGCAGGCGCACGGCGTAGGACCGGGTCATTTCGTAGACCATCCCCTGGGCGGGGTCCGCTCCCAGCAGCACAATCAGCGGGTCCACGAAAATCTCCCCCAGGACCGCCAGAGCCGCGCTGACCACCAGGGCCATCAGCAGCATCTGCCGGAACACGTTTACCGCCTGCTTCACCTTTCCGCCGCCCATCAGCTGGGCAAAGATCACCGAGCCGCCCACGGCCATTCCCAGATGCAGCACGTTGAACACCATATAGATGGGCGTCACCAGGCTGATGGCCGCCAGGGCCGCCTCTCCCATCACCATGCCGACGCAAAGCGCGTCAGCCAGGTTGGCAAGGCCCAGGCAGATGGAGGCACCTACCGCCGGGAAAAAGAACCGATAGAATATTTTTTTGGTAAAGCTGTCCTCTCTCATATCGGAACCCCTTTCCACAGCGGGATCAACTCCGGCAGGGATTCCAGTTTACTGGTGCGAAGTCCCGGCAAATTCAAATCCTCCTCCAGATTGACCACGCGGACTGTCTCCGGCAAGTGGGAATACAGTTCCCACTTCAAATAGCTGTCGATGTTGTGCATGACAGTTTTTTCCACATGCAGGTCAAACACGTCGTTCGTAATACAACTTCCGTACGCGGTGGCCTGGGGGCCTTCCGCAGTCTCCAAAATAATTCCCATCATGTTCAGCTCTTCAAAGTGCTCCAGGCTGAACAGCGCCACTTCTCTGTCTGAAATTCCGCTGTGTTCCCAATGCTGAATAATCGTTCTGCATGCGGGAAGGTTTTCCTTGCAAATCCTCACCACATTCCAATTACAGCAGTGCTTTCCCCGATTGACCTTCGAACGCAGCTTGCGGAATTTTGCACCCTGCATCTCCACCTGTGCGGCCCGGTCGCAGATATATTCAAAATCCCCCCGGGCCTCCTCAAAGCGGAACCGCCCCGGAAAAAGGCTCTGGATAAAAGCCACATCCTCCCGGCGCACATAATGCAGCGAAAATTCCGGCGTCTGCAATCCCGCCTGAAGAAACCGCGCCTGTGCCTCCTCGCTTCCGCAGGGGTAAAACCAGGCGTTGTCCCCACGCTGCAAAAATCGGACAAAAAACGCGTCATTCTCCAGGCAGACGGACAGCTTCATAGCCTTCTGCCAAAGGTACAGGGATGTAAACGCATGGGCGCTGAGCGTATGTCCGGCCCGGGCGCGGATCTCTTCGATTTGCGGGCGGTCCTCTATCCGAACTGGCCGGCAACACTGCTGAATACTATCTACCATAAATGATCCCTCGATTACTCCTCGATGGTCAGAATATCCACAAATCCGGTCACTTCAAAGACCTCCATAATGGTCTCGTTCACATGGCGCACCACCATTCGGCCCTGTTTGTTCATCCGTTTTTGGGCAGACAAAATCACACGCAGTCCCGCCGAGGAGAGGTATGCCAGCTTCGACAGGTCCAGCGTCAAATCTGTGATGCCCGTCAAAGATTCCGCCAGCTCCGCCTCCAGCTGCGGGGATGTGGTGGTATCCAGCCGCCCCTCCAGAAACAGCGTGAGTGTGCTGTGCTCCTGTGTTTTCATGATCGTCATTTCATTCAACCTCGCTTCTCAAATTCAACCCTGCCGGAACAACGTCCGGTTCATCCAATCTGCTTCCACCCATGTATCAAAGCACTTTTACCAAGGTCAGAATATTCTTTCCATCTTCATATGCGTAGCGCACCTCGTCCATGGAACGCTTGACCATCAAAATGCCCAGGCCGCCGATCTGCCGTTCCTCGGCTGAGAGGGTAATGTCCGCATCCGTTTTCTTCAGGGGATCGAAGGGAACGCCGCTGTCCACGAACTGCACCGTGATCCGAAGGGGATTCTGGTCCACCCGGCAGCGAATCGTCACCCGGCCCATGTGGTCCTCGGGATAGGCATAACGGGCAATGTTCACAAAAATCTCTTCCACAGCCACATCCAACTGCGCCCGTACCCGTTCAGAGAACGGGTGATCTCTCAGCTGTTCCAGTACAAACTTCTGCACGGGCTCCAGCTGGTCCAGGGCTGCGGAGAACCCTTTTTCTACCATAGTGTTAGCTCCTCGTCTGCTGTTTCAGTCCACCGTGACCAGAGACATCCGCCTTCATCTGTCGGGTCACAGTGACCGTGTCCATACCGTCTATTGATTCAAATGTCACGCGATGGGTGTTTTGCCGGATAAAAGCCGCCGCCCGGGCAGCCGCCTCACCCCGGGTAACCTCCAGGGGATCTCTCCCCCCCATGGGGCCTTTCACCTGAAGCACCACTGTGGCGGTCTCCTCCATCACGGCGCACTGGACCAGGAAGCGGGCATCGGCCTCAGCCTGTCCGCAGCACAGCACAAATAGCTCGTCGGCCAATACCGCCATCTCCGCGATCTGCCGGCCGGAAAAGCCGTTGGCTTTCAACTGTCCACGCAGGAAGTCCAGCAGGCGCCGCTCCCCCTCCTGCCCAGCGTTCAGGACGCAGTGGGCCATGGCCCGGTCCTTTCGGCGGTACTCCAGAGACAGCATGGCGTATCCGTCCACCTGGACACGCCGAGAATATGCTCCCGCCGTATCCCGCACAAATTCCAGCTGCTGTTCCACGCTCAGCCCCCGGCTTCGGCTCAGATTCAGCGTGGCCCGGAGCTGATCCTCCGCAAAGGGTCTGTCCAGCTCGTTTCGGATCTCTCCCAGTGCCCGGGTGTGGAAAAACATGCAGTCGCCCTGCCGCAGCTCCAACTCCAATACCTGATAGACCACGTTCTCGTTCTGCCCCAGGGGCGCGTAGGGCGGGGCCTGGACCCACTCATATCGGTCCTGACTGCGCATGAGCAGGGGAATCTCCTGTCCGGCGTTGATACAGGAGAACTTCCCGGTCATCCCGTCCAGTACGCCCACCAGGGCGTGGAGCACGAAGGCGCCGCTCATTTCGTGGAGCTGACTGTTGGCCGCCGTCATGGCGGCTGTCAGAGACAATCCGGAGCGCAGCTGGCTTTTAATAGCGGTCTGGGCCATGACGGTGTAAAGGGCCTGGGGAATCCCCTCTCCCGGCACCGCACCGATGAGGACGCACAGCCGATCCTGGTCCAGCATGAAGTAGTCGTAAAAGTCATACTCCACCTCACAGCCCCGGCACAGCAGTCCATGCACATCGAACTCGTAGCCCTGTTCCCGTTCCGGCAGCTCCTTGGGCAGCATGGAGCGGTTGAGCTCGTTGGCCAGCTGCAGCTCGATCTCCAGCTTCTGCTCCCGCACGGCCAGTTCCTTCTGCTCGAAGTTGTTCAGGTCGATCTCCACCAGCATCATGCGGAAGGCGTCTGACAGCGTGCGCAGCTCATCATGGCTTTTGATCTTCACCTTGGTAAAGGTGGATTTGTTCTCACCGCCCTCGTAGTCCTGGGCCGCCTTGGTCAGAAGACGGATGGGCTGGATGAAGATGCGCCGGATCACCAGCATGAAGGCCACGATCAGTGCCGCGGCCAGACAGGCCAGCAGCACTCCCATACCCATGAGAAAGCTCCGCTCACCTGCGATGGCCTGATCCATCTCCAGCTCCACCGCCACGTAGGAGGATACACCGCCCTCTGTCCGAAGGATGGGCGCCACCGCCAGCATCCGCCAGCCAAGGCCCGGCTCCCTCCATAGAATCGGCTCCAGCCGCCCCTCTTCCAGCAGGTTCTCCAGAGCAGAGGACTCCAGACCGGCGGGCATCCACAGATCCCCCGGGGCCAGCAGTCCCGCCTTCAGCCGGTCGCCGGCGCACAGCCGGACCTCCAGTCCCGTCTCCAGCAGGCGGACCTCCGCGGCGAAGGAGATGTCATCCTGCTCCATGGCCTCCTCCAGCACAGCCTGCGTCAGCTGACCGCCGCTGTCCGCCTGGCGGGCCAGTTCCTGGGCCAGCTGCTGACCGTGCTGCCCATACAGCGCCCGCGTATCCCGCAGATATGTGTGATAACTGATGGCCAGGGCGGCGGTGCAGAGAACCACGCTCATAAGCAGCACCATGAGCAGCAGTTTCCTTCCCAATGTAAAGCGCGTATTCCGTTTCAAAAGCGGTCCACCTCGTTTCTGCTCCTGCAAACCGGCTCATAGCCGGAGGGGCTGTCAACCATCCAGCAGGTCTGCGTATTCCCGCAGCTCCTCCCGAACCACGACGATTTCATTTTTCTTCAGCTCGCCCACTGCCGCGCGCAGCAGCTGGGACATGCCCATGGGCTCCCCCTCCAGCGCCGCCAGGAAGGCGGCGGAGAGGACGATGTTCTTGATATGGCCGCCGGAGAGTTCGAATTTCTCCGCCAGGAAGGCCCAGTCCACATCGTCGGATACCGGAGCTTCCTTGGGAACGGTGCGGCGGTAGATCTCCTGCCGCATGGCCGGGTCCGGGAAGGGGAAGTGGACCACATAGGTGATGCGCCGCATAAAGGCCGCGTCGATGTTGCCGATGAGGTTGGTGGCCATGATGCACACCCCGTCGTGCTCCTCGATCTGCTGGAGCAGATAGGCCACCTCCACGTTGGCGTTGCGGTCGTGGGCGTCCTTCACCTCGCTGCGCTTGCCGAAGATGGCGTCACACTCGTCAAAGAAGAGGATGCAGTTGGACTTTCTCGCCTCAGCAAAGACCGCCTGCAAGTTTTTCTCCGTCTCTCCAATGTACTTGCTGACGATCTGGGAGATGTTGATTTTGTACATCTCCATGTTCAGCTCGTTGGCGATGACCTGGGCGCACATGGTCTTTCCGGTGCCCGGAGCACCGGCAAAAAGGATGGACAGCCCCCGGCCGTAGGTCACCTTCCGGTCAAAGCCCCACTCACTGTACACCTTGTGGCGGAACTTGATGTGGCCGCAGGCGTGCTGCAAAAGCCGCTTCTGCTCCTGGGGCATCACCACGTCGTCCCAGTGGAAGGCAGGCCGTACCGGGGTGGCCAGGTCGCCCAGCTTGTGGACCACCTGCCGATAGCAGCACTGGTGCATCTGACGGCTGGGGATGGCCGAAAGGCCCTCCAGCCGGGCAAGGCCCACCGCCTGCCGGCAGGACCGCTCCACCTGACGGGGAGAGAAACGGAACTTGGACGCCAGCTCCTCTACCGTCAATCCGTCTCCCAGGGGGGTGTCCCCCAGGAAGGCCCGGAACAGGGCAATCCGCTCATCCTCCGAGGTGTCGGGCAGCTCCAGCTCCACCGTCAGCCGGTTGATCCGGGCCCGGATGGGCAGCTGGGAGAGGAAAAACAGCTTCTCCCCGGCGGGCTCCAGGTCCAGAATCTCTTGAAGCAGCTTTTCCTCCGGAGGCAATAGCTTGCCCTCGCCGTCCCGGCTCTCCATATGTCCGAAGCACAGGCCGGCGCCGGTGAGCCGGGCAACCAGGATTCCCTCCCGAGCCCGCTCCTCCGGTCTGTCGCAGTCCAAATTCACAAAGACGCACCGGCCTCCCGTTCGGGCCATCAGGTGCTCCACCTGAAAGCGCTTGCCGCTGCCCGGTCCTCCCGTCAGGCAGATGGCCCGCTGTCCCGGCTCCCGGAACAGCGTCTCCAGCCGGCGGGCGGTCTCCTGCCCGATGACCAGGGGGCCGGAGGGGCGCTCCCCGGCCCCGTCAAACAGCCGGATACCCGGCAGCGGCGCCACCGTGCCGGTGCTGAGAAATTCCAGCACTGCGGGGCTCAGGACCAGCTGTCCCGCCGCCAGCCGCTCCCGGTCAAACAGGCTGGTAAAGGCATCCCGCCGGGAAAATCGGGCCAGGTACTCCTCCACGGTGTGCTCCGGCGGCAAGAACAGCTGGACCGCCAGTGCCGGGGAAGGGGCCTTCCGGGTAATGTCGTCCTGCAGATAGGCAAAGAGCTTTTCATATTTCTGATCCAGCGCGCCCGCATAGGCCAGGGCCACACAGCCGCGCTCAAAGTCGTCCAGGCCGCACCGCCGGAACAGCAGCAGCAGGGGGAATTGCTCTCCCGTCCGCACCAACCGGGCCTCTATGGCGGTGCGGGATGCCTCCAGCTGGGCGGCCTCCTCTCTGCTGAGCCGGACGCACAGCCCCAGCTGAGCGGCCTTGGCCAGATTGTGCTCAAACTCCTCCCGGCTGACCACCAGGCCCATCATGTTCCGCATGTCGTTTTTGGGGCCCAGCCACTGGTGGTGCTTATAGAAGAAGTACAGCAGCAGATCCAGCCAGGCAAACAGATCGTCCATCAGGTCCCATTGGCTTTCGTAGCTCTGTCCGATCTTTTCATAGGCCACGTCCCGCAGGTCGAATTCCTCCACAGCGCATCCCCCCTCTCAAATCGCTTATGGCCCCGTCAGGGCGTTTTGACTGTCATAGCCGGTGTGGCGCCGACCTGGATGACGCCGCCATAGGCGCACATCAGCTTGCTGGTATTGTTCAGCAGCGGCCGCTTGCACACCGTCACGGTGGGGCAGCCCGGCACCCAGCTAACGGTGGCCGGCACACAGGGCATGGGCGTCAGCACTCCCATGGCCGCCGCAGTGGCGGCCGCCACCGTGGGGTTGGCCGGATTGGAGCACATGCCGAAGGTGGGCACGTTGGACATGGCCGCCCCGTCCAAAATGGTGGCCGCCGGCATTTTGCAGATGGTCACCGTCTGCTGACTGGTGACGGTGATGACGGCCGGAGCCGCCCCAAAGGCACAGGTACAAACCGCTGTCTGAACCACCGGGTTTGCCATTTACTCATCCTCCTGTCTGTTCCAATTGTCGCCGAGCCCCCCTACACGGAGATCGCCTGCCGGTTTTCCCCCGGCTCCAGCACCAGGGTGGACAATTTCCCTGTCTCCTCGTCATACACCGCCACGGTGCAGGCCGCCTGCATCACGGCAGAGAGCTGTCCGCCCGGCCCGGTGTGATACCGCTGGGCCGGCAGCAGAACCCGGCTGCGGCTGTGAGTTCGCAGCAGGGGGGCGGCCAGGGTTGCCATGTCTCCCTCCAGGCTCCGCAGGGTCACAACTTCGCTGTTTTCACCGTCGGCGATCAGATAGGCCCCGGTGGGCACGGCGTCCGCCGCACCCTTGCAGTACAGGCGGAACTGATCGCATCCCGCCTCCGCCTTGGCCTGGGCCACCTTCAGCTCCGGTCCCGCCGGGGCCGCCAGCCACAGCTGCCGTCCGGCGGCGGGGGCGCCGCCCTCCAGAACCGTCAGGCCCAGGCGGGTGATCTCTCCCAGGAAGGGGTAGCCGGCGCCGGGTTTCAGGGTGATCTCCAGCTCCGCCGTTCCCGTCCCCGCAGAAATATCCACCCACTCCTCCTGATACCCTCCGGAGCGCACCGTCAGCCGGTGCTGCCCCGGCTCCAGGTTCAAAAGGACCAGAATCCCTCCGGGCTTGGACAGGGGCCGCACCGGCAGCCCGTCCAGGGTGCACAGCAATCCCGCCCCCTCCAGGGGCCTGCCGGTGTAGCTGTCCCGCACCCGGCACACGGCGCTGGCGTGAAAGGTAATCATCGTCCCGCACCTCCCGGCTTTTGCTGGGTATCGATGGACACATCGGTGACCCGGGTGAAGCGGCGCTCCCGCCGGGAGTCGATCTCCACCCCGGTCAGCAGCACCACGAAGGACAGCTTATAGGCGGTGGACGTGTTGTTCCAGATTTTCAGCAACTGATCCTGGGTGGTCTTCTCCAGCACCACATGAACCTGGGCGTTCTGCTCCGCCAAAGAACCGTTGAGATACGCCTGGTCGATGATAGGATGGTCCCGCAGCACCTGGAGCGCCGCCCCCACCATCCGGTACTGGTCCGCCTCCTTCAGCTGCGCCGGGGCCTTGGAGTGGGCGGTGACCAGAAAGCGCAGATTGTACCGGGCGGGGCGCAGCCGCTCCGTATCCCGGCTGACCTGGTAGTAGCCGCTCTGGGCGCCCTGGGTATCCTCCTCCACCTGGTAGAGGTAGAGGGTGAGCTGGTTGTTTTCACTCTCATGGGGGGAGCACAGGGCAATAAGCTCCCGGTTGCCGATGGGCTCCGGAGTCAGATTTTCCCGCAGCATCTCCACCAGGGCGTTGCCCGCCTCCACCAGAGCGGTATAGTCTGCCATTGGTCCGCCTCCTTCAATTCTCCGCTGTTTCGCTCCCGGCGGCTGCCTCGCCGGAGAGCTCTTCCCCGCCGGAGGGAGCGGTCTGTCCCTCCGGCGCTGCCTGCTGGTTGGCTTCCTCCTGCGCCCGGAGCCGCTCACTTTGGAACAGCGCCGCAAAGGTATCCGCCATCCAGTCGTATTCCTCCGCCAGCCAGCCGCCGGAGAGGGTATTGAGGCCGTTGGCCTGATGGGCAAAGGTGCCGGCGGCCTGATAGAGGGCCGCGGCGGCCTCGTCCCGGGCGCACTGGGCGGCATACAGTGCCGCCTTGTCCGCCGTGCCCTTGGCATAGGCCTGGGTCACCGTCTCCACCTGGGCCGCGGCGGTTTCCGCCGCCGTCCGGGCAGAGCGGACGGACTCATAGGACAGCCCCAGCTCCAGCACCGCCGATTTGACGGTCCGCTCCAGCGCCGCCGTATCCACAGATTCTCCGCCGGAGATGTCCTTGGCGTAGGCCAGCGCCCCGTCATACAGCGCCGCCGCATCCAGGGCCACCGGGTCGAAGGTCAGCAGCACCGCCCCCAGGTCGTAGCCCTCCGGCTTCAGCCCGGTCAATTCCTCCACCGTCAAAAGGGCCTGTTCCCGGGCAGTCCGGTACTGGGCCAGCCGCCGGTCCAGCTCCTCCAGGGCGGCCTGGGCGGCATCCACCGCCTCCTCAGTTCCGTCTCCCCGCTGCAAGGCGGTCTGGGCCTGGGCCAGCTGCTGCTGGAGCACGGACTGGCTGGGCTCCAAAGCGGCAGCCATCTCCCCGTAAACGTAACAGTCGATCAGCGCGTCCATCAGGTCCTCGCCGTCCTGGGCCGTCAGCGCCAGTCCCAGCAGGCGGTCCACATCCTCCTGACTGGGGGCGGCATCACCGCCGCTGCCGCCGATTCCATCCAGAGCGGACAGCAGTTCCTCCAGCCGCTGCTGGGCCTGGGCGGCAGCCTCATCCTCTTCCAGCGGGCCGCTCTCCGCCGCGTCCCGGCTCCAGCAAAGCTGCTGCGGGGCATCCTGGGGGCGGACGCTCAGCAGCGTGCAGAGATACGTCTCATAGCGGTAGTGCCGCTGGTACCAGTCGCCCTCCACGGTGCCGTTTGGCTGGAGCACCGCACCCTGGGACAGGGTCTCAGCCGGCTTTTCCTCCCGACCCAGCAGTGCCCAGCGGGCGGCCTCGCTTCCCGTCTTCCAGGGCAGCAGCGCCGCCCAGGCGCTGCCCTCCCCGGGGGCAAACCAGATGCGGTAGGCCTGCGCTTCCGCCTCCGCCTGCTGATAGCTGCAAAGGACGGTAAGCCCCAGCTCCTGGTTTTCCACCAGAAAGCCGCCGGCGGCATCGGTTTCCACAAGGCGGGCCTCTCCAAAGGCCTCCCGCAGCTGTGGGGCCGTGAGGCTCAGAAGCCACGCGCCGTCCAGGGTGCCCTGGTCGAATTCCCCGGCATAGATCGCTTTGCCGTTTTCGGCGTAGAGAGTGCCGAAGCCGTCGGGCGTCAGGTCGGCGGCGCTGCCGTCGTACCAGAGCTTTCCGCTTCGATACCACTGGATGACGCCGTTGGTGGTCCCGGCGGTGAATTCCGCCTGGATCTGTCCGCCGTCGGTCAGATAGACGGTACCGCTGCCCTCATACAGTCCGGCGGCAAAGGAGCCCTTGTATATGGTGCGGCCCTCCTGGTCGTAGGCGGTACCCTCTCCCTCGTACAGTCCGGCTACAAAGGACCCGGTGTAGGCCCGGGTGCCGTTGGGATGGTAGGCCGTGCCCTCCCCCTCGTACACGCCGTCCACAAAGGCGCCCTGATAGCACTTGATCCCGTTTTCATAGGCGGTGCCCTGCCCGTTGGGCAGGTCGCCGGAGAACTGTCCCTCATAGGTCAGGACGCCGGATTCGTAGAGGCTGCCGTCGCCGCTGCGGACGCCGTCCGTAAAGTTTCCCGCATAGGTCAGCAGGCCCTGATCGTCATACATCTCTCCCTTTCCCTGAAGGGTCCCCTCCTCCAAGGTGCCCCGGTACATGGGAACGCTCTTTTCCTCGTCGTAGTAGACGATGACCCGGCCGGACCAGTCCGCCAGCGCCTCATCCTCCTGGTAGAAACGGGCTGTGAAGAAATGTCCCAGCAGGAAGGGCCAGATCACAAAGTAGATCAGCAGGCCCGCCAGCACCAGTCCCACCAGCAGCAAAATCAGAAAGGACTTGGAGATGAACAGCCGCTGCGTCTCGATATAGTCCTCCCGCTTGGTGGGCTTTTTTACCGCCGCGGCCGCCCCCTGGAAGGAGCTGGTGGCCACCCGGGTGGCCTGCCGGGAGAAGTTGGTGATCCGGCGCACATAGGTCCAGGCCCCCATCAATTTCCGGGTAAAGAAGGCCCGGATAGTGCGGAAAAAGATCCCAAAGGAGTTTATCAGTTGTCGCAGCAGATAACTCAGCAAAGGAACAGCCTCCTATGTATGGTCTCGCGGGCTCAGCGCCCAAACAGGCCCAGTTGATTCAGAAAATAGATTCCCATGCACGCAGCCGCTATGACCACGGCAGCGGTTACCGCCCGCAGCACCTGCCGCTTTCGGTACCCCTCCGCCACGTGAAGCGGCTGCACCGGAGAGCGGCGCACATATCCGTCCGGCGCCGGCCCAACCGGCCCGGAGGACTTCACCGCGCCGCCGGGCGGCATGGCCCCCCAGCGGGCGCCCCGGCTGCGTCTGCGCACAGCCGCCTCGCCTGCCGTCATGGTGCGGCCCGCCCAGCGGCTGGCCTGGCTGACCAGGCTGGTATCTCTCCGCAGGTCGGCCTGAGCCCGATTGAGGGCGCTGCGCCCCGCCGCCTCCGCCTGATTGCGGATGATGTCAAATTGTGTGGCCATGGTCTGACGCCTCCCTTACCGCCCGGAATCCAGGCTGATCTCCTCCTCCGGCCGTTTTTCCAGCCGGTCCGCCAAATACAGATAGTACCGGGCGCCGCCGTCTCCGGTGTTGTGGTGGACCAGGCTCAGGAAAATGCGCTTGGCCTGGGAGAAGTCCCGCCCGTACAGGGCGTACACCCCCTGGGAGAAACGCTCCCCCGTGTCCTCCTTCACCTTGCGGATCTCATAGGCGTCGCCGTCGTAGATCTCATAGGTCCGGATGGCGGCATTGCCTTCCAGGCACTTGCCCATATAGCGGCTGCCATAGCCCTGGGCGCTGCGGATCACCGCCTCGGTACAGAGGATATTGGCTTCCAGACGGCTGCACAGCTCCACCAGGTGCTTGGCCACCGAGAAGCTGGAAGAAATGGAGGCGGGCTCGATTTGGTTCTCGTCCCCCACCACGCCCAGCATCACGTTGCCCTCGTCCAGGGCGATGCGCACCGTGACGGGGGGCCGGCCGTCCAACTCCCGCTCCCGGTTGATCTCCAGCACCTCCTGCTGCACCGCCACCGCGGTGCTGACCGCCGCGGCGCTGCCCTCCTCAAAGACCGCGTCATAGCCATCGTAGGCGAAGTTGAACACGGCGCCGCCCTTCCGGGTGACAATGGAGGCGGTGCGCTCAAAAATCTCGTTGATGTTGTCAAACAGCTCCCGGCCGCTTTTTTCATAGACCTGGGGCGGAAAGCGGAAGGAGAGCATCATGGCCGCCAGATTGCGGGAGACGAAGGTCTGCTTATCCACCTCCTGAATGCTGGTCTTGCCCAGCAGGGAGAGAATCCGCTCGGGGACAAAGCGGCGGTAGGTCTGCGCCAGTTCCTGCTGCCGCACCTCCACGTTCTGAAGGGCTGCGGACAGGGCGTTGACATCGTCGGCAAGGCTCTCCAGCTCATCGCCGCCGCCCACCTGTACCCGGACCTGCCGCTCTCCCGCGGCCAGTCTTTCCATGCCCGCAAGACTCCGGCGTACTCCTATGGTGATTCCGCACAGGACGGCCAGGGCCAGGGCGGTCAGCAGCAGCGCAAGGCCCGCCAGTCCACGCACCATCCACGCACTTCCAGCCCATCCGGCCTCCCGCAGGGCGGCGCTGTCCACATCCACCGCCAGCAGCGCATCCCCCTGGACCTGATAGAGCAGGTAGTGGATCTCCCCGCCCTGAACTCTGGTCCAGAAGAGGCTGCCACCGGACCGCGCCTGCTGTGCCATGGTCCGGTCAAACCCAGGGCTCACCTCTCCCCGGATTCCGTCCGCCAGAGCGGTGTTGCTGCCGACCTGGGTCCACACGCCCTCCTCCGAGCAGGTGTAGACCCACACGGCGCTGTCCCGGTACAGTCCTCCGGCGGCGCCGGCCAGGCTGTCTCCCAGGCTTTGGGGCAGGCGGCTATCCTCAATGTCATAGCGCTGGAGCGCCTGGGTGGAAAGGGCGCCCATCAAGGAGGCAGCCTCCCGCTCCGCCGATTGTGCACTGGAGGAGCGCACCGCGCCCCGTACCAGAAAGGCGGTACCCAGCGCGGCTACCGCCGCCAGCAGCACGCCCCACCGGACCAGCAGCGGCAGACGGAACCGACGCTGCTCGCAGACCACATACCACACGGCAAGCGACAGCACCAGCACCGCCAGTCCAAGGCCTCCCAGAATCAGCCCGCACCGCAGCGCCGAGGGATACAGCATTCCGCTCAGATCGGACACGGTGCTTCCCCGGTCCAGCAGCAGCGTCTGCCCGTCCATCAGCAGCAGGAGACCTCCCTCCCGGGTAATCCAGAGGTCCGTACACCGATCCAGATCATAGGCCTCCTTCTGCAGGTCCAGGATGGGATAGGGCTGCCAATCGGTGAAGTCCGCATAAAACACCTGAAGACCGGCACCATCTACATAGCAAAGACCCGTGCCAGTCTGATTCAGCTCTATGATGATCTCCCCCTCCGTCAGGGGAATGCTGGTGCCGTCCGTCCGCGCCAGCCCCTGGGCGCTGGCCAGTACCTGCGTCCCATCGGACAGGGCCAGGGCGGCCAAGAGACCCGTCTGTGTGAAGGTCTTCCCCTTCTCAAGGCCCTGATCGGCGCCGGTACGGCGGTAAAAGGTGGCGCTGTCTCCCTCCAGCAGGGCAAAGGTCACCACACTGTCCACCTGGGAAAAGCTGGACAGGCTCAGCGCGGCCATCTGGGCGCGGAGGTTTTCCCCGGGACAGGGCTCGTTGAGCAGCAGCTCCGCCGATTGTCCCTGCTGGGTAAGGCGGTAGAGCTGGAGACAAGTCTCCTCCTCCGTGCTGTAAAGTCCCAGGTAGACCGCGCCGCCCGCTGCGGGATACAGGGCCGCCGGTACGCTTTTTTCCGGCAGTTCCTCCGTCAGACGCCACCGCTCCGTCTGGTTTCCCATCTGATCGCCCTGGAGAAGGAGATAGCCCTCCTCATCCCGGCCCAGCACATAGATCTGCCCCTCCGCGTCGGCGGCGGTCATGAGATAGTCCGCGTCGCCGCGGCCGGTGCGGAGAACGGAAAGGCACGTCCGGCCCAAGTCCCAAAAAAGCAGAGAGGTGCCGGCTCCCAGCAGGGCAAGGATCAGCAAAAACACGCCCCATCGCTTCAGCCGCTCCATTCACTCACCTCTCCTTCCTGCGGGCAATTCGCCGCTTCACACGTCCCACCAGCAGGGAACACCAGCGGCGGACCACATTCTTTTTCTCCAGGGCCTCATAGGCCTCCCGGATTTTCAGGCTCTGGACACGCCACAGGGCATAGAGCTGCGCCGGGGTGACGCAGCCCCCCCGCTCCAGCTGGTCCAGGAATTCCAGCTCCTCTCTGGGGGAGCCGGCGCGGACCCTCAGAATTTTCCGCAGCTGGTCTGTGGCCAGATACACGATCTCCCGCCGGTTCATCTCCTCCATGGGGACGGCGTGAAACCGCAGGCAGATGCTCCGGTTGCGCCGGTCCACCCGCACATTTTCCGACAGCAGCAGTGCGCAGGCCATCTCCGGCGGCAGGTCCGACAGATTGAGCACCTGCTCCATCAGCTCTCCGGCATAGTACAGCCGCTCCGTCCAATGATGGCTGTCTCCCAGGTAGAACACCTGGTCAATGGGGTCTCCGCCGCAGTCCCGGAATACGGTCACCAGGCTCTCGCCCTCCAGAAACAAATCCCGGAAGGCGGCGCTGCCCTTCAGCCGGTCAAAGCAGGGCAGATACCGGCGCAGCAGGGGACCCTCGTACAGGTTCAGCAGGCATCCGCTCATCTCCCGGTCCAGGATGTCCACCGCCTCCGCAAAGGCGTAGTTCTCCCGGCAGTCGGTGACCCGGACCACCTTGTATCGCTCCCGCACCAGCATGGCGTCCACGGCATTTTCCCCCCTCTCCGCCGGGCCGGGCCCGGCTTCTTACTCCACAATCACAAAGGCGCTGGCGGTCACGGTCTCGTCCGCCCCGGACACCGCCGTGATCTCGTAGGTGCCCGGCAGCTCCGGCGCCTGATAAAGACCGTTGTGGTCGATGTCACCGCCGTTTTCCTCCTTGACGGACCAGACAACGCTCTGATCCTCGGAGCCCACCACCTCCGCCTGGAACTGCAGCTTTTCCCGGCAGCCAAGGCGGGAGAATTCCGGCGTCACCGTCAGGCTGACCCTCCGCTGGGAGAGGATTCGGCTGGTGTCCCGCTCCGGCTTTTGGGCGAAGTAGTGGACCCGAATCAGATTCCCATCCACCGTGTCGTGAAGCCACAATCCAATCCGCATGGTGCCCCGCTCCGGGTAGACCAGGGCCGCCGCCTCCACCCAGGGCGGGGCGCTCTTGATGGATTTGTGCTTGAAGACCTCGCTGTTGCCACACAGCAAAGCCGTCTCCTCCCGCTCCTTGTCCTGGAACTCCACGCTCAGCCGCACATCCACGGCACCCACGCCCAGGCCATGGGCGATCTCCTGGGAGAGGACCCGGCTGTTGACCCGGATACCGCCGGGCATGGTCAAATCCACGGTACCGTGGGCCACGGCGTAGTCGTACTGCTCCGGGGAGGGGATGCCGAAGTCCAGATGCAGGGCCCCGGTGGAGGGCTGATACACCGCCTTTACGTCGGGCTTTTGCCAATACTCCAGGCTGCGGACCGAGGTGGTCACCGTCAGATCGCCGGTGCCGTCTCCCTTGGCCGCCCCCTCCTTTTTGATCGACTGCTGGAAGGGCAGGCTGGTCACACCGCCCACAAATACGCCGCCGGCGGAGTGGATCAGCTCCAGCTTGGCCAGATACAGCGGCAGGTCCCGGCCACGCAGATGGCGGCTCAGATCGTCCAGCCGCATCCGCCGCAGGCGGCATTCCTCCTGGTCCCGGCACAGATGGACCGCGGCGGGCACCTCCAGGTAATTCTTGTAGTGATGGCTGCCCAGCTCCACATTCAGCTCGCAGCTGCCCGGAAACAGGCGGCTGTCCACGTCGCTGAGGGACTTGCAGCGCAGGGGGAAGTCCACGGTGTAGACGCACCGCTTCTCCTCCCGACTCTCCCGCCAGGAAAGATGGATGCGGCCGTTGTCGCTTTCGGCAAAGGTGTTCTCCCCCTCCAGAGACAACTGGACCGGCGGCGTCTTCTCATTCTTCACCACCAGCACCTGGACTTGAAACTCCTCCCCGGCGCATAGGATCGCGGGCACGGAGAGCACCAGAATCAGCTCGTCGCTCTGGTAGAGCACCGACACATTCTCCCGCCCGGCAGTCTCCAGCAGACTCTGGTAGGCGGGAGGCTCGGCGGTGAGAAAGAGGCGGAACCCCTCCCTTGTCAGGTCGAACTGCCGCTGGGCCCCTACCTCGGCGCCGGTGGCGTTGACCGGCTCCACATCCTCCTCGGCGTAGGAAAGGCACAGGTATGCGTCCTTTTTGCCCGCCAGGGTCTCCTGTCCCTCCAGCATGGGGAGTTTGCGGAACAGCGCCTCCGGCACCACGATCTCCCGGCCCTGGTAGTCCAGGGCCATGCCGCTTTCGATCATCAGCGTGGACTCGTCGCTGGCGGTGACGCCCAGGCCGCACACCACGCCGGCGCCGTGGACCAGGCGGTTGAGCAGTTCCCGCTTGGTGCAGTGGTAGCGCTGCTCCACCTCAAAGTCCCGGACGGTGAGCAGCTTCCCGTAGAAATAGCGGTTGCGCTCAAAGGGGAAAGAATTGGCGTTAGTCATGGTTGGCTCCTCCAATCGTGGTGTCATAGTGGATGGTGGCCTGCTCGTCGATTACCGCCGGCACATAGCCGCCGATCCGGGCATTGATGCCCAGGTACGTGTGCCAATCCAGCTGAACACAGGGCTTGAGCTGGATCATCTGCATGGTCATCCCGGCGGGGATGACCTCCTCCATATCCTGTTGGAACTGTTCCCGCTCCCGCTGTCCGGGGAAGGCATCCTCCGGCAGCAAGACGAAAAACCGATAGGGGTCCTCCCCATACAGCCGCCGGTACAGCACCGGGTCGGCGCAGTCGGGACGGTTGGGGGAGACCTGAAAGGGCTCAATCACAATGGGGTCCCGCCCTGTAAGGCGGCGGACGCTGCGCTTGACCCCCTCCACGGTATAGAGGTCCTCATAGTCCGGCAGGGCCGTGGAAATCCGCCGGCGCAGCTCCGCTATGTCCCCGCCCCGCTCCACGCACACCCAGGAGGCCAAGTACCGCAGCAGCTCTCCCTGGGCGTGGCAGTAATCCATCTGTCCCGGCAGGGCGTCTATGGCCCGGTCCATGTCGGCGTACATGCTGTCAAAGATGGAGAGAAAGCGCCAGGTGAAGTCGTCCCCCTGGTAGATGGCGGGCAGATAGTCCGTCATGTGGTCGCCCCGCATCCACAGCCTCAGCTTCCGGATCACCGGCGCCTGCAGCCCGGTGGCTGTCAGCTCCAGCATGATCCACAGGTAGCGCCCCGTACAGGACAGCAGGCACTCCGTGCCCTCGCAGACCGGCGGGCCGAAAATTTCCTCCAGCGCGGGCAAGGGGTCCCCGGTCAAAGTGCGGAGGCCCTGGTCCAGATCAGGCCAGTCTCCCCATCGGAGAGTATCGGCGGCCCGGGCATAGACCCGCAGGGCCGTGTCCGGGGGCAGGTCCGCCTCCACCGCGGCGCGGCCCCAGCGAAAGCCCTTTTCCCCGCTGTCCACCGCCCCCAGGCAATACACGCCGGTGGCGGCGCGCTTCGGGTCCAGGCGCAATCCGTCTTCCCAGGGCTCCACCCGGCAGAAAAATCCGTTCATCCACTGCTCCGCGCAGCAGAACACCATCTGTGCCTGAATCGGTTCCATGGCGCCGTCCCCTCCCTCTTGTCATTGTCTTATGGTCAGCGGATCTCCCCCTGCCGGGGCAGACGTTCTACCCGGAGGCGCTCCAGCCTGGGAATGGCCCGCCGGGGCAGGGAGATATCTCCCTCTTCATTTTGGTAGCAGCCCGTCGCGGTGGTAGCCAGGGAAACATCCCGCACCTGAAGCACACCGGGGGCCGCCTGGACCAGCGCCCAGGCATCGCCGGAGCGAAGGGTGCCGCCCACGCCGCCTGATGCCAGCCAGGCGGACAGCTGCTCGCGCAGCGTCTCCTCCAGTCCGTCCTCTCCGCCCCGCAGGACCACGTCCACCCGAATCTCCACATAGACGGGCGGCACCACCTTCACCTGGGTACCGATGGGCCGCACCCGGTCCATCTGGGCCTGGACCGCCTCCAGGAACCGCCGGTCCGGCAGAGGCCGCTCCGCCGCCCCCTCCGGCACCGCCACCACCGTCACGGTGGGCAGGCGGCTGACGCCGGTGGGCTCTTCCGGATCGTAGCCCGGCAGGGCCTTGGCCGCGGCCACCCGCAAGCCCGGCGTCTCCATGGCCAGGCGCTCATAGTCGGCGGCTGAGACGCATTTTCGGGTAGTGCTCAGGGTCCGCAGCAGGCGGGCCTGGGCAGAGACAGTGCTCTCCCGGTCTCTGCCTCCCCGAGCCGCCTGACAGTAAACCGGGCGGTCATCGCACAGAACCGTCAGCTCCGTCCCCTCGGGAATATTGCCTCCGGCCCCATAAGTCAATGTCAATCCGGCGGCCAGCACAGCGCCTGTGCCGGGGCTCAGAAGCGCTCCGTGCTCCCCGTCGCCGAAGGTGACGGTCTCCCGGACCGCATCATAGGTAAATACCCGGTCCCGGGGCCCGCAGGCGTACAGGTCTTCCACATACCGCCAGAGGGCGGGGCGGATCTTGCCGTCCCGGTCCAGAGTCTCGCACAGCAGGGTAAAGGACTCCGTCAGAGCGGCCCGGCCCTCCAGGTCCAGGAAAAAGCTCTCTCCCGGCAGGCCCTTGGCATCAAAGAGCAGCCGGCTGCTGTGTCCGCTGTCCAGGGCGATTACCAGCACGTTTCTATCTCCGTCCCCGGCGGCGGAGGAGGTGTCAAGTTCAATCACCCGGCCGTCCAGGGTGGCCGCAGCCTCCCATCGGGCGGTCTGCTCCCACTGCTCCGCCGTGCGCACGAAGATGGCCAGGTCCCCGTCCCGGGCCAAGGCATTGTCCAGGCAGACGGTCCAGCGGTCTTGGGCAGGCGCCCGGAAGAAATGGCTTTTGGCCCAGGTCTCCCGCTGCTGGGCGGGCCACCGCCCGGCGGAGACGCCGGACAGCCGCACCTGCTCCTCACATCCGGGGTCCTCCAAAGTCAAAACCAGCCACCACAGGCCCTCCGCCCCGGCGGGCCAATCCCCCTCCGGCCGGATGGTCACATAGCCGCTGACGCTGAGGCCGTGGGTCTCATCCTGCAGCAGGGCGGTCCGCTCCGCTCCCAGGCAGTCCCAGCGGATCAGCCGGGGCACCTGCTCCAAAGAGGCAAAGGGGTTCCGCTTCACACCGGCAGGCGGCTCCACGTCAAACCACAGCCGCAGCGCCCCCTCTCCCAGCTGGGAAAACCCGATCTGCAGCTGGGACGCCTCCCGCTCCTGTCCAAAGGGCTGGAAGGTCACGTGCCGGTCCTCCAGCAGCTGTCCCACATCCATGCGCCGGTCTCCCTGCACCACCTGGATGCGGGCAATGGCCGGGCGGTGGGCGGGAATGGCCTGGGTCAGTTCAAAGGGAATCCCCTCCCGGGTGGTCAGACGCTCCCCCTCCAGATACGCCGGTCCCTCCGGCCCCAGCTCCACCGCGCAGCAGGCCGGTGCAGCCGTCAGAGGAGTGATTCCCGCCAGCTTCAGCAGCTTGCGCCGCAGCGGGTCGGTAAACTGGTTCATGTGATACTGCTGCATTTCCTTATACCAGGCCATCAGCTCCAGAACGGTGATGCCTGGGTCGTGGGCGTTGTGATCCGTCCACACGGGGCAAAGCCAGGGCAGACGGCCCTCCGCCGCCCTTACGATCTCCTCATAGGTCTGGTCGTCCAGATTCCGGACGTTCAGCATGGGGCCATCCCTCCCTTGTTCTCCGCTTTCTTACTCCACCTGCACCAGATGGGTTCCGCTTTTCACCGTGGCGTAGGGGAAGGCGCCGTCCTCTTCCAGGGGCGCCACCCGCTCCACTCCGGCCTGGTCGTACCAGCCCTCCAGCAGAATGCTCTTCACCAGGCGCACGTTGGGCGTATCCCGCACCGTCTGCCACACCTGGGCAATGCGGATCTGGTCGCCGATGTCCCGCTCCCGCCAGCGCCGGTTAATCAAATCCTCCAGCCGCCGGGCAATGGCCTGCTGGGTGGCGGCGGCCTGGTCCAGGTCCTCCATCTCCACGGCCACGGTGCTGCTGACCGTAATGACGGTGGAGCCCACCACGTGGAGCCGCCCCTCCGCAGCCAGCACGCAGTCGCACTGCTGGGACAGGCTCTCGTAAATCCGCTGACAAAGGTCGTCGGTGACCCTGCGGCTATCCAGATCACAGCCCTCCACCACCACGCTGACGTGGCCGGGGGCGTAGGCGCCGGCGGCGTCCCGGCCGGAAAAGCACTTCACGTGCCGGGCCTGGGGAAAATCCTGATAGACGATCTCCTCAAAATCCCGGACGCCGGCCGCCCGATGGCGGTGGCGCAGGGCCTTGCTGCCCACGGCGTCCACCTTTTCCGGTGAGAGCCGGTCGGTGCCGCCGCTCATGGGGGTCAGATTTTCCATGTGGCTGATGCGGGGCAGGGACCCCACCGACTGTGTCACGGCCCCGGCGGGCCGGTTTCCCCGGCTGCCGCCGCCAAAGCGATACCGCACCCGCAGATTCTCCTCCCCCTGGGGCGGAACCTGTCCGTGGATGCCATCTCCAAAGGTCAGCGTCCCCTGATAGGGGTCCAGGCTGTAACACCGCTCCTCGGGGCCCGCCAGCGCCAGCTGATCCTGCCGCCGCCAAAGAACCCAGCAGTGGGTAATCACCCGGTCCTCCCGCTCCAGCTCCACCCGGTCGGGCATGGCCCGAACCAGAGCCTCGGCCTCGGATACCCCTAGGGCGCCCGCCTCGTCTACCCACACCTGGGTCTCCAGCACAGGCATGTGAAGCAGAGAGACCACTTTTCCCGCCTCATAGGCGCTGACGGAGAAGATTTCCTCCGCCTCCTCCCGCTGCAGCGCTTCCACCATATTCAGCCCCACGGCATTGACCCGGGGCCATCCGCCGGGATTGTCCAGATAGGAGCTGCGGGACAGCCGCAGCCAGTATCCCTCTGTGCCAAACAGGGTGTACGCCGGCAGGGCCTTTGGCAGGTACAGCAGCATCACACCGCTTTGCAGCAGGTTCCGGGTCAGGTCTACCGTGCGCACCGGCTCAAACCGGCTGCCGTTCCAGGCCTCAAAGCGCACCTTATCCTCTAGGCTTACCCGCCCGGCCATGTCCAGGTAAATGGACAACGGCATGGCGTGGGGGGAGCGGTCAAAGCAAAGGTACATGGCCTTGGGGTGATCTTCCAGTCCCATCAGCGCCGGAAAGGCCAGACGCTGGATTCCGTCGGCCCGGTCCAGTTGGACGGCGCTGCCGTTATTCTCCGCCGTCAGGCGCTGGGCCGGCAGCCCCCGGTCATAGGCCCACGTACAACTTGCGCCCTTCATCAAAGGCACCACCCACCGCTGGTTCATGGAGAACTCGTTTTCCACGTGGATCACCCGGGCCCGGATGTAATAGCCCACCTGGGCGTTGACCTCGGCCTCCGTCAGGTCCGCCGGTATGTCGAAGGTCAGCTCCAGAGGCCCCGCCTGTTTGCAGGAGAAGGGATTTCGATTGCCGGAGACCGCCAGGGGCCTCCAACCCAGGCCGTTGAAGTACTCCCAGGCCACCTGGGCCACGTATACGTCGTCCGGCACCACCGCCACGGCGTCCCGCTTGTCGATGATGCGCTGATTAAACTGATAGTGAGGCTCCTCTCCATTCAGATCAGTAATAACCGGCACAATCTCCAGCCGGAGATGGGCCCGGCCTCCCCGCTTGCGGAAGACCTGATCGGAGCGGAAATAGCAGAGGCTGTAAGCTCCGGGTCGGCGGCCGAAGCAATAGCCGCCCTCGGAGAGGTCCAGGGGGATGTCTCCGTTGGCCGCCCCGTCCAGCTCCACCCAGTCCAGAGGGCGGCTGCGCAGAGAGGCGCCGTCCAGCACCAGCCGGTCGCTGCCCAGGGTCCCGGTGCAGGTGATGCTGTAATGCCCCTCCTCATCAGCCGCGAAGGCCTCCTGCCCCTGGTAGGTCAGCAGCAGGGCGTTTCCCTTCGCCCGGACGGCGGTGAAGGGCTCCCTGCCGTCTCTGGTGGGAAATGTCCATTGAACCAGGCTGGGGTCTGCCAGTCGGGCGATAGTCTCCGCCGCGGTAAAGCCTCCCTCCTGCCGCAGCTCCACCTCCACCTCAAAGGGGCCGGCCAGAGACAATACGTCGTCCTGCCCCAGAGTGAAGCAGTGGCGCTGCAGGTTCTCCCCCTCCACGGGGCAGAAAAAGGGCTGGGGTTTTCCCGGGTCCAGCCGCTGGATGATTTCGGCCCGGGCATCCACATAGTAGAGCGCCTGCAGCCGGGCAGGGGTGGCCTCAATGCGCCGCCGGGTCGCATAGACCACATGCTCCCCTTCCTCATCCTCTGTGAACAGCTGGGTGCCCTGGGGCACCGGCACAGGTTCCTCCACCGTATCGTGGGCGGTGAACTGTATCAGGCCGGAGGCGCTCACCGGGTCCGGCATCCGGAAGCCGGTGAGATTCAAAAATTCCGTGTGGAGCTTTTCCGGGACGGAATTGAAGCGGTCCACCGTCTGGTAATGCATCTCTCCGAAAAGCTCCGCCAGGGCGGCGCCGGGATCGTCCTCCGCCCGCTCATACCGCCACTGAGGCGTATAGGCCCGGGCCCGGGCCGCCAGCTGCGCCATGATGGCCTCCCGGTCTCTGGAGTCCAGCACCGGCTTTGTCATACAGCGCCCCCTCCTTCCGAGCCCTCCGTCTGATAGAAGGGATAGACATGGTTGTAGCGGTTATTGGTGCTGCGCACCGTATAGCTCACGTGGATGACCACCGTGCCGCTGTTTTGGTCCAGCTGGTCGCACACCACCTCCACATCCTGGATGCGGGGCTCCTGCTCCAGCAGGATCAGCCGCAGCTCATGAGATACGGAGTTGGTCATGGAGCTGGATACCGGGGAGAAGGCGTAATCCATGGTATCGGCGCCGAATTCCGGCCGCATGATCCGCTCTCCCCTGCCGGTGCGCAGGATGATGCCGATGGCCTCCCGGATATCCTCCTCCTGGTCCACCATGGCGATTTTTCCGGTTCTGGGGTCCACCTGAAGCGGGAACTTCAGTCCCCGGCCCAGGAATTCCTTTCCGTTCATCCGCTCCCGCTCCTTTCCTGTGGTATTCTCGCTAGTTGATGTTTACCATGGTGCCCTTCAGGGTGGTGATGCCGGTGGCCTGCAGGTCCAGCGTGGCGTTGGCCTTGACCTCCACGGCGCCGCCCTGGACGGCCACCTTGGCGCTGCCCTTTTCCGTCAGCGTGGCGGTTTCCACCGCAATTTCCTTATTGGCTTTGACGCTTAAATTCCCACCGGACTCCAGCGTTACGGTGGTGCTGCCCGCCGACAGCTCCAGCTTGGTCTTGGCCTTCAGGGTGATGTTGCCGCCCTTCAGGTCCATATTCAAGGCGTTTTCGCCCCCCTTGTCCTGGAGGGCCACCGCCTGGTTCTCGTCGTCAATGGTCAGCTTGGTGCCGGAGGGCAGGGTGAGCGTCACCTTCTGTTTTTTCGGCTCGTCGTAAAACAGCAGCTCGCTGCCGCCCGGCGTCTTGATGGAGAAGTTGTAGACCTTTCCATTCTGGACGGTGTATGGCGGCGTGACCACCGTATTCCAGATGGCCCCCAGAACCAGCGGCCGGTGAGGGTCTCCCCCCAGATAGGCCAGTACCACCAGGTCGTTTACGTTGGGAAAGAAGAACTGTCCGCACCCCTTGCCGCCCAGCGGCGCCATCACGTAGCACCAGTCCGTCTCCTCCAGCTGTTCATTTTCAATGGGGAGGCACTTGACCCGATTGAGCTTCTGATCGTCGTTGACATTGGTGACCACGGCCAGGGCAAGACCCGGCCGCTGCATCTTGCTTTCAATGCTGTAACCCATGCCGTTCATGGCGTCCAGCATCTGCTCGGCAATGTTATACATCAGGCCTTGGCCCCCTTTACTTCAAACTCGGTGTAGTAGCCCTGCTTTGTAAAGCGGTGGCAGACCTTGCAGAGGAAGTAACTGCCCTCCGTATCGCTGTCCAGACCCTTGATGGAAATATACCGCCCGGGGATCAGCTCCGGAATGCCCACGCAGGTGCCTCTGCCGGACACAAAGTTCAGAGCCAGGCTGTCCAGCCGGGCCTGGGCCAGATTCACGCACTCCTTCTCCGTACGGACGTACTCGTTGTACTCCCGCAGCGCCGTTTTCTGGAATTTGGAGGCGATCTCCACGGCGGTCTTGCCGGAACCGCCCACGCTGACCTTTTTGGCGGAGCCCTTGATGAATTTCTGGTTCTCGTCCCGGCCCCAGATTTCCACCTCGCCCACCTGTCCCTGAAGGGACAGCCGCCGCTCAAAGCTCAGCAGGCCCATTCCCACGGTAAAGCTGATTAAGGGGCTGCTGTTGCTGACCACATTATCAAAGATCAGCTCTCCCGCCACAGAGAACAGGCTCATGCAGTACCGCTGTGCCAGCAGGCGCAGATACTTGAAATCATCCACCTTTTCCTTGATGACCGGCACTTCAAAGCCGGCGAGACTCCCCACGGTCTTTCTTTTGGCATAGCCGGCGGAGACCGCCTTGGCCAAGATGTCCTCCACCACCTGCTGGGGCTTTTTCTTGCCGCCGTAAATGGGCTCCTGACAGCTCATGAGAAAGCCGAAGCCGTCGATGCCTGTCACCTCCAGGCGGGGCGGGGCCGACCCGCTGTATTCCATGGAGAACTCGTCCACATACCCGTAGAAAATGGTCTCCTGTTTCACATAGCCCCCCAGGATCTCCAGCTTGGCTCCCACCTGAATGGTCTTGGCCAGGTTGTTGATCCACTTGGACTGGGCGAAATCGTACAGGCTCTCCACAGAGAAGTGGCAGCCGCCTGCCGACCCCTGGGCGTCCAGATCCACCTCCAGGGAGGCGATGGGCATTTCGGCACTGTTGAGGGCTGTACCGTCGATCTTGATGGTGAAGGCGGGGCCGCGAAAGTCCTCGTATTTGGTGCTCAGCGCCTGAAATGTGTAAGAGCCCTTATCCACGCTTCCCCACCTCCTTTGGGCATTCTCCGGTTATTTCCGCTTGATGGCCGGCAGTACCAGCCGGTCCCCGGACCGAAGCAGTCTGGGATTGGCCAGGCTGTTGGCATCGGCGATGAAGCGCCACTGCTCCGGCTGTCCGTATTCCTTGGCCGCCAGGGACCAGAGGGCATCCCCCTGGTGAACGGTGCGGTATTTGGTGGTGTCCGGCGATTCCAGGGGCCGCGGCAGCGTGGCCTTCTGGGGCGCGATGAACTCCTGAAACACGCAGTCCAGCCACGCCCGCAGAGGAATTCCCTGCTCGCCGAAGCGGACGAAGGTCTGCTTGCAGCTGATCAGATGGCCCGTAAACTGGAGGGAGGACCACTTCAGCTTTAAAAGGGGCGGCACGTGCTTATCAGGGTCGATCTCCATGAGGCTGTATACCTTTTTGGTATATTTGCGCACATCCACCATCTTGGCCAGAGAGGGCAGCATGCTGTTGCCGGCAAACTTCAGCCGGTCCACCAGCCCGCCGCCCACCTCGCTGCCGGCGGACATGCTGTCAAAAAAGAGCCGAAAGCTCAGGATCTCCAGACTGCCGCCGGCAAACTGGGACACCGGGGTATTGGTGGAGATGCCCTGGGCCTGCGCGTACTGCACCTGCCGGCTCTGGGAGTAACTCTCCGGATTGTAAAGCACCTCAAAGGACGATTTCCCCTGCGGTTGGATGGTCATTTTCTCCAACGGTATCAGGATATTGGGGTTGGGAATACCCAAATACATGGCCCCGTCTCCTTTCCTCTGATCTTAAAATCCCAGCCGGCGGCGTTCCCGCCGGAGGCGTTCTTCAATCAGGCGATAGACCTGATCCGCCGTACGCTGGATCTCGGCGTCGCTGATGCGGATTTCACCGGATTCCCGGCGCTGGGGTGCCTGCTCCCGCTCCCGGTAAGCCATGGGTGCCTCCGGCGGCTGGTAGCTGGGCGCGGTCCAATGGACGCTGTCCCCTGTCTCCGACGGGGGCAGGGAGGCAATGTCTCTGGCCACGCCCATGGTCCGGCCGCTGGGTCCGGTGGGGGCCCCTTCCCGCAAAAAGCGCTTGGCCCAGTCCGGCAGATTTTGAAGGTCAACCGCTCCCCCGCTCTGACGGGGCGCGGCCCCCTGACTCTGCCGGGCATCCGCCGGCTGCCCGGGGCCGTAGGTCAGCGGCTCCGGCTGGAACGGTGCCGCCCCTGCCGGCCGGGTACTTTCTCCGGCCATGGGCGCCTGCGCCATCTGTCCCCCTGAAAAGCCGATCTCTCCGGCGCTGCCGGGCCGGTTCAAAAGCAAATCCGCAGGGGGCTGGGACTCTGCCCCAGCTCCGCCTGCCAGTTCCGCCCGGCGGGACAGCTCCAGCGGTATCTGGGGGAAGATCTCCGCCTGACGGGAAAGCTGCGGGCCTTCCGCGCCGTTTCGCTCTCCCGGGGGATTTTCGCCCCCCACCCGAATGTCTCTGACTGCGACAGGCAGCGTCCCGACGTTTGCTGCGGCTGCCGCCATGGCCTTCGCCGTTGGCCGGGTACTTCTCACGGGGGCTTTTGGGCCCGCTTTCACAGAGGTCCCAGCCCGGGCTTTGCCCAGGACCGGCCTCCGGATGGTCTCTCCCTGGGCGCCATACCGTCTATCTTCAGGGCCCGGCCCTGTCCGGGCCCGCTGCCCGCTTTCGGTCTTTCCACCGGGGCTGCTTTCGCCGCTTTGCCGATTTTCCGCCCCCGGGGCGGCAAACACCTGCCCCGGTTTTTTTGCCCGGCTCCCGTCGGCATCTCCTTTGAAGGGGGAATCTCCGCCTGCCTCCGTCAGCCGATGGGCCAGCTCCAACGGGGGCTGGACCATCGGCTCTGTCTGAGAGGAAAGCAGCTGCTCCAGGCTGCCCTGGATCTCGCTCTGGTCTCCCAGATGGTTTCCCGGTCCCAGCCGGATATCCCTCGCCGTGGGGGGCAATGTCCGGGCACCGGGCTCCGCTGGTCCTGGGATCTTTCCCGCAAACTGGAGGTCTCCTGCGCGTCCCGGCAGGTCTGCTCCGATGTAGGGGCTTTGGGCAGCGGTACCACTCAGATGGCGCTGTCCGGTTCCGGTCTCTCCGGCCGCGGCGCGCTGCCGGCGCTCATCCTCGCCGCCGCGGTCTCTCTCACCGCGCTCCTTCCGCTTTACGGACACGGAGGCAGGACGATTCTGTTCAGGTTTCTCTTTTCTCCGGCTCTGGAGGGCCGTTTCCGCCCAAGGAGCGGTTTCTTCTCCCTCCGCCGCCATCCGGTGGGACAGCTCCACCGGGGGCCGGACCATCTGCTCCGCCCCAGGGAGGAGCGGCTGCTTCGCGCCGTCCTGCTCTTTCGGTGGGTTTCCTCCTGTCCGGATGTCCCGCACCGTGGGAGACAGGGTCCGGGTGCCGGGCACTGCTGCTTCTGCGGCTTTTTCCGTATGGTCGGGGGCGTGGGGTTGGGTGTCTTCCCCGGTGACCTTCTCCGCGCGGGCCTCTTGATCGTTTCGCTCGGGCGCCGTATGCTTTTTCTGCTCTGCTCCGGAGGCGGTCCGCTGAACAGCGTCCTGCCGGCGGCTGTCCTGTCTGCCTTTCTGTTGTTCTCCGGTCCTGTTCTCCCGGCTTGAGGGCTTTTCTCCGCTCTGCCCCGCCGGCTCCGCCGGAGCAGCAGACGGATGGCCCCGCTCTGTTCCCCGGCCCCTCGGGACATCTCCCTCATACGGAGGGGATTCCCCCTCCGCCGGCGTCCGGTGGGACAGCTCTACAGGGGGCTGTGCCGCTGCGGTGGTACCGGGATTCTCCGAACTCTGTTCGGGGCGCTCGTGCAAAACGCCCTCCGGTCTCATGCGAATGTCCCGGGCCGTGGTAGACAGCGGCGGGGAAATGCCGGCTGCCGCCTTATCTAACACGGATGGCTTTCCCTCAGACCGGGTCCTCCCGGCGGGACGTCCCTCTCCTGCGGGCTTTTCCGTGCCGCCCGGTTGATGTTCCCCGGCGGTCGGTTCCCTATAGGGTTTCCCGGAGACTGTCGGCCGGACATTCTTCTCCGGTCCGCGTTCCAGGGGTGGGGCGGAGTGTTTTCCGGGAGAAGCCTCTTTTTCCTTATGGGTCAGAACCTGCTCCAGCAGCGACTGGAGCCGCTCCCCTGACCGCGCCAAAGCCGCCTGGGCACGCTCTGTCGTCCGGGCGGATTCCTCTCCCCGGTCCTCCAAAAGCTCCATGGCTTCCTGGGGCGGCAGAGCCGCCTCCTGGGGAGCATGGGGCGGGGACAACGGGGATGTGCCCTCCGGCAATTTGGAAATACGCACCCGGCCCTGCTCCGCCGTACTCTCCCGGGGGAAGGCCATTCCCTCCTCCCGCAGCGTCTGAAGCCGCTGGGAGAAGGCCTCCGCCTGCCGGGCCAGGTCGCCGGGCGGACGCTGCTGCCCCAGGTCGGCCCCCTGGGACAGGGACTGGGTGATGTGGATATTCTGCGTCAAATGCTGGTGAAATTCCTGCCGCACGATCCCCTGCACCACTGGGGAGGCGGGCCGCTCCGGGGCAGCCGCTTTCTCAGCTGGGGCCGGACCCCGCTTGGCCTGGAGCTGGAGCACCCGCTCCACAATTCGCTCCGTGGCCTGCTGCTGTTCCGACCGATCTCCCTCCCGGCGCAGGGCCTCCAGCACCAGCTGGAGATCCACCTGGAGCGTGACCTTGGGCCACACTGCCTCAGAGGGAGGCACACGCTCCCCCTCCTCCAGCAGCTCCAGGGGCACGTAGGACCACAGCCCCTCCTTCTGCTCCGCCCGGGCCAGCAGATCCTCCGCAAAGGTCTGGGCCAGGATGCCGAAGGGGGAGAGCTGCAGCCGCTCCCTGGACAGCACGCCCATATCCGGTTTTGTCACGGCAATGGAATTCATCAGAAGCACCCGTTGTGGATCAGTTCGATCCGGTTCACGGCCACACTGGCCTGGTTGCTGTCCAGCCGGGGACCCTCATATTTCACCAGATGGGCCCCCACCACCGTCCACTCCCGCTGGGGCACGCCGAAGCTGTCCATCAAGACGATGCCGCCGGCCAGGGGAATGGACATTCCCTGGTTCACCATCCCCATCAGCAGCGACACGCTGTCGATGGTGGTGATAACGCCCTGCTCCAGCACCAGGCGCTGGGGCTTGGTATTTTTGAAAAAGAAGCGGGGATAGTTGCTCCCCCCCTCTGTGTAGACCTCGTAATCGGCCTCCATGCCCAGGCCGGACACGGAGGTGAAGCCGCCGGCCAGCAAGGCCCCCACTCCCACCAGCAAAACATCGAAATAAGCGCCGGATATGGCCATGCCGCCTCTCTCCTCTCCCGTTTTCTCAATGCATGTTCTCTCCGCCCAGGGCGGAAGGGCTCACAGGGTCACCGGCGGAATCAGCTTCTCAAGCGGGGGCACCATGGTCCGCTTCACGCCGGTGATGGCAAAGGTGATGTTCTCCGTAAGCACCTCGCTACGGTTGCCGTCCATAGGAGAGAGCTCATACCCGATGGGCATGGCCCCCAGGAGAGTCCAGGTGGCCCGGTGGTTCCGGGAGCTGTCCAGGGCAATCACGTCGATGGTCCGCCGCAGGTTGCCGGCGCTGGGGCCGGTAAATTCCCCGGCGCAGGCGGAAAACACCCATTTGAGGAAATCCGTGTCCCCCACCACGCCCTTGCTCAATGTCACCGGGGCATAGCTGGTGAACACCGGCGTGTACTCCTTTACGCCCCGGCTGTCGTTTCCGCTGCGGGTTTGTATAGTCTCCACTTCCATCTTCACTCCGGAAAACCGGCTGAAGGCGGCGGAGATGCCCTGGCTGTTCCCCACCTGGATCAAAAAATAGGAGGACTGTATGGGATCGTAGTTTGGAGCCTCTCTTGCCATGGGATCTCTCACCTGCCCTTTATCTCAGTTCAAAGGTCTTTTTGTCGTCGCCGCTGAGCTTTTGGTTGATTGCGGACACCTCGCGGCACCAGCGCCGCCGCTCCCAGTGGTCCAGGGCCATCAGGGCCTGATCGGACCAATGCAGATAGTAGGCCAGAAACGCCATCTCCTGATACAGGCGATCCTGGGGGTAGAGCGACATCCCCTGGGCGGACTTCCGGGTGAGAGGGCTGTCCTGCCGGCGAGGCAGATCCCGCCAGGCGTCAGGTCCGGGCTCCCGCTCCTGCGGCGGCAGACGCCGGATGGGCAGGCCCTCGTTCTCCTGGGAAGCCCACTCTAGCCCAGCAAAAAATCCAGCGGCACCTCAAACTGCTGGTTGCAGTGGGGACAGGTAAGCTGGTAGTGAGGCATCTCCGACATGTTGATCCGCTGGTACATATCCTGGAGATAGGCCAAATCCATGGTGAACAGATTCTCAATCACCCGGGTGTTCACCGCGCTGAGAGAGCCCAGCCTGGTCACCACCCGGGACAGCAGGATGATGGTGAGGTATCCGGCGTTCTGCTGCACCCGAGGGTCCCGCAGAGGCAGGATCTCGTCCGCCGCTGTTGCAAGGCGCATGGTGCCCCGCTTGTGGATCTCGCCGTTGGGGTCCACGTATCCCTTGGGCAGCTCAAATTCAAATTCAGTCTGCATGATGTCTCCTCCTAGGCCGGGATGTCCCCGGGGCGCGCAGGCACGCCGGCCTGCGCGCCCGTCAGGGAGCATCCGTCACAGATCAGATGGTAGAGGGGGTGCCGGCCACGGAACCGGGGGTATGCTCCAGACCCTCGTGGCACAGCTCCAGGGACTGGATGGCCACCTCGCCGCCCATACCGTTGAGGTCGGGCACGGTGTAGCCCACGGGCCAGGCGTTGATCAGCTGCCAGGAGGGGCCGGGGTTGCCGGCGTCGTCGATGAGGGTGATGGTCACGTTGTGCCGCACCATGCCGGTGGGAGGCGCGGTGTTGGTGGGCGCCACGGAATTGAGCCAATCCAGGAAGTCGCTGTCATCGGATACGCCCCAGCGCAGCGTCACGTTGCCGAACTTGGTCAGTCCCGCCAGTTTCCGGGGCGTATTGCGCAGGTCGTCGCCCTCGCGGTACTCCACAGCGTCGGTGGAGGCGCTCATGCCGGACACTTCAGAGAAGCCCGCCCGGCTGATCCCGTCGATCTCCACCTGGTACCGAAATACTCTGTATGGATAATTGATGGCCATGGTTCATTTCGTCCTTTCTGTGTCAGTGTTGGAGAACTGGGATTACTCGGAAGCCGTCTTCTGGGTGATGCGGAAGATCACGAACTCGGCGGGCTTCACGGGGGCAATGCCGATCTGGCAGATCAGGCGGCCGTTGTCAATGTCGTCCTGGGTCATGGTGGTGGGGCCGCACTCCACGAAGAAGGCCTCGGAGGGGGTGGAGCCCGCCAGGGCGCCGTCCCGCCAGCAGGTGGCCAGGAACGTCTCGATGGTGCGGGTGACCCTGCTCCACAGCACCGCGGAGTTGGGTTCGAAGACCACCCAGTTGGTGTTGGCCTTGATGGACTCCTCCACGTAGATGAACAGGCGCCGGACGTTGAGGTACTTCCAAAGGCCGTTGGAGCTGATGGTGCGGGCGCCCCAGACCCGGATGCCCCGGCCGGTGAAGGCGCGGATCAGGTTCACGCCCATAGGGTTGAGGATGTCCTGCTCGCCCTCGTTGTAGGCGCAGGACAGGCCCGTGCAGCCCCGGACCACCTCGTTGGCGGGGGCCTTGTGGACGCCACGCTCGATGTCGGTGCGGGCGTAAATGCCGGCCATGGCGCCGGAGGGCGGGAAGTAGGCCGAGCGCTTGGCGCCGGCGTCGTACATCTCCAGCCAGGGGTGATACATGGCGGCGTAGGTGGAGTCGTACATGTCCCGGAAGGCCGCCACGTCGTTGGTCTTCTTCAGCTCCATGGGCACATCCAAAATGGCGAAGCAGCTCTTCTTGCTCTCGCAGAAGCCGATCAGGGCCGCCTGGACCTCGGGAGAGGTTACGCCGGGAATGGCCATAATGGACACATTGCCGTTCTCCTGGAAGGCCTGGAGGCCGGTGCGCTTGCCGGGGCCGCCGTCCTTGCCCAGGAAGGCGTCCGGCGTGACGGTGAGGACGGAGCCGTTGCTGCCGCCCTGGAGGGTCAGCACCAGCTCCTCGCTGCCGCCGCCGCACTGGGCGAAGGGCACAATGGAGGGGGCCTTGGGGGCGGGAGCCTCCTTGCCATCCTTGTCCTTGGCGGGAGCGGGGGCCGCCTTGACCGCCTCCACCTCCACCCGAATCAGGTCGGATTTGGCCGTCTTGACGCACACGTTGTTCAGCGCGTCGGGCTTGAGGGAGAGGTTTTCGTAAGTCTCCTCGTTCTCGCCCAGCCGGACGATCAGGGTAATCTCGCAGGTTTTGATGTACTTGGCGGTGCCCACCTTGGCGTCGGCCACGTCCAGGGCGCAGGGGGCGTCCAGGGTGATGACCTTGTCCAGCACGTTTTTCACGGTGGCGTAGGCGGCGGTCTTGCCGTCAAAGAGCTCCACCACGTCGCCGGGATTGAAGCCGTCGGCGTTTTTCAGCGTCAGGTCGGCGCCGGCGGCGGAGAGAACCTGGGTCTTGGCCTTGGAGGCCGGGGCAACGGAGACCCGCAGATCCTCGGCCCAGGCGCCGGGGTTGGCGGCGGTGATCTTCAGCGCGCCGGAAGTGACGCTGCCGGCCTTGGCATCGCCGGGGATAGCCCGCATGATGTAGGCCCGGGCGCCGCCGTTGGCGAAGAACTGCTCCACCGCGTAGGGCAGGAAGCGGTTGCCGCCGTAGGCCGCGTCGCTGAGGTATCCGCCGTACATCCGCTTATAGTCGGCAAAGCTGGTAACCAGCTGCGGCTGACCGATGACCGGGCCCCGCTCCGCCAGGCCCACGAAGCCTGCGGTGCTGGTGCTCACGCCCTGCATAGGTGTCGCGCCGGAATCGTACTCCTCCACATATACACCCGGGGATAGATACTCTGCCATGTTGTTGCTTCACGCCTCGAAAATTGGCTGGGGGCCGGACGTGAAGCGCCCCTCCTTTCTGTGATAAAAATGTTGCGCAGTCAAGTTTATTCCTCCAAAACCCCAGCCAGCCGGGATTCGGATTCAGGGGTCATGGGGAGGTCCGCGGCCTCCCCCGCCAGACGCTCCCACCAGCGGGAGAGGGCGGCGGCGTTGTACTCCAGGGCATCGGCAATCCGCGCCTGGGCCTCAAAGCGCTCGGTGAGATAGGCGCTGGTACGGAAGATAAAGCGGCCCTCCTGCAGGAAGAAGCTCCCCCGTACCACCCTTGCGTTCAGGCGGCCGCACAGGGCCTGGGCCCGGGCGAGGTTGCTCACAGGGGCGGGATGAATGCCATACACCAGCACCCACTGTCCCTGACAGCGGCACACCGTCTGCCAGGCGCACCCACCGCTGGTGAACCGAAACCGAAACTGGTCCCCCTCCCGGCGAAAATCCACGCCGCTGCGCTGCAGGAGGGCCTCCAATTCCGCGCCGCCGTCCGGCGGCAGGTCAAAGAGCTCATTCAAAGGCACCGCCTCCTCCATACAACAGTCCCGCAGGGTCAAAGGCTCTGCCGCTGTCTCCTCCGGTCAGGCCGGGGGCCTCCCCCATGAGAAGGGGACCTGTCTGCGGCACGGGAAAGGGCTCCGTATCCACCTGCTCCGGCAGGGTAAACCAGGTCTCCTCCACAGGGAGGGCCTGCGCCTCCAGCAGAGCTTCCATATGCTGATTGCCCAGCACGGCCGCCAGTTCCTCCAGGCGCTCCGGCGGCATCTCCAGCAAAGGCGCCCCCTCCTGCAGGGCCTTGGCCAGCAGCCCGGGGCCGCTGAGCCGCGCCCGCTCAGGCTGTGGGGCCGTCTGCTCCCGCAGGGCCGGTTCCTCCGGACGCTGCCGGTCCCGTCCCTGAATCTGCTGTTCCATCGTCTCCGCCGCCTTCCTCATCGGGGGGCGGCTCCTCCGCCCCTGTGGCCTTTCGCAGGGCCTCGTCCAAAGCCCCGGCAAAACCGGGGGCCTCAAAGACCTCCAGCGCCTCGGTGGCCCGGTCGGAGAGAAAGCGGAGCTTGTTGATAAACTCCTGCTTCATCTGGGCCTTTTTGCCCACAGTGGCCGCCATCCGGGCGATGGCGTTTTGCAGGGCGGCCTTTTCCTGGGGGGCGCTGGTCTCCCGCAGCTGACTGCGGTACTGCTCCAGCAGTGCCCGCTCCCGGCTGTCGTCCAGAAAGGGGTACATGGTCCGCAGGGTGTCCGCCCCGGCCTGCCCCATTTCGCTTTTGCCAAGGGCCAAATCCCGCATATCCTCCACAGTGCGGCGGGCGTCCCGCAGGGTGTCCACCACCAGTCCCACGGCGCTGTCGGCAAAGCCCCGGTTGAAAATCACCTTGTCCGGATTGTGGCCCGGCACGTTTCGCATGGGGGAGGCCTTTTCAAAGAGCTTTCGCTGCTGCCATTTGTCCGGCTGGGACTGCCCCACGGTCTTTTTCAGGCAGGAGAACAGCATCATCTGCCCCGACCCCTGGAGCACCGCCCCGGAGAGGGTGCCTCTCTGGAAGGCCGTCTCGGAAAAGCGGCGCAGCATGTCCTGGTCCTCCGGCTGCCCCCGCTCATAGAAGGAGCGGGCGGAGGTGGGATCGGGGACGTCCCCCTCCCGGGGGATTCCGCCCTGCCGCTGCGCCCCGGGCTCCGGGGTCTCCTCCTTTTCCTGGGCGCCCAGCTGGGCCGCGTGACGGCGGCCCATGGCGTCAAAGGTCTGCTGAAAGGACTCCGTCACATGGTACAAAGGGTCCCGGTTTTGGAAATACTCGGTTCCCGCCGCCCAGGCCATCTGCCGGCGCAGGCTCTGCTCCAGCTCCCTGGGAGCGGCCTGAGCGTCTTTGGGACGCTTGATCCGCAGTTTCCCCATCACAGCCGCCCCCTCAGCGCCAGATTCATGCTGCGGACCACGTGGCGGAACTCCACCGGCCGGAGAATAAAGTCGGTGCAGTGCAGGCGCATCCCCTGGATGGCATACTCCTGGGTATCATCCACCAGGATGATCCTGCAGTCCGGGTCCCGGGCACGCAGCTGCCGGGCCTGATAGAAGCCCGTGCTGCCGCCGCAGCAGAGGTACACGATGTCAAATCGCCCGCCGTACGCGGAAAAGTCCATGCCGGACAAAAAGCACTTCAGCACCGCAGGCACATGGTAGAGCCGGCAGTATTGTTCGATCCAGACCCGCAGCTGCTCCGCCGCAGCAGCGCTGTTCTCACAAACGGCGATGTTCACACTCCACCTCCGACCCCATACTCCAGCTTGTGTCCATTGTATCGGAGGGCGATTTTCCCTTCAACGAATCCGACGCGAACGCTCCCTTTCGGGTGCAGAATGCAGCGGCTATGGAAGCGGAATCCGCCGGAGATGCAAAAAAAGGCGGGTCTCCCAAAGGAGACCCGCCGAGGGGAACCTTCCATATGAATGGTATGTAGGATTACGTATAGGACCGCTCCACCCGTACCACCGCGTAGTAGTTGCCGTCCAGTGCCCGCACGGCGGTGCGGATCTTTTTGGCCACCTCCTCGTCACTCAGGCGGAAGCCAAAGGGCACCACCGCGTCAAAGATCACATTGGTGTGGGTGGGTCCCTTCACCATGCGGAAGTCATGGATGTTGATGGCGTCGTCAATGCAGCGGACCAGGGCGGCCACCCGCTCCCGGGTCTCCTGGGTGAGGCCGTCGTCGGTGACGATGGGGTCCATATGGATCACCGCCTCGCAGCCAAGCTTCTCCCTCAGCTCATTTTCCACGTTGTCGATCTCATCGTGAAGCTCCAGCACATCCTCGGAGGCGGAGACCTCCGCGTGGAGGGAGATCATCATACGGCCGGGGCCGTAGTCGTGAACAATCAGATCGTGGATGCCGATGATGCTCTTGTGGGCAAGCACCAAGGAGCGGATGCGCTCCACCAGCTCCGCCGTGGGCGGTGTGCCCAGCAGGGGGTCCAGGGTCTCCTTGGCGGCGCTGATGCCGGACCAGAGGATGAAGGCCGTCACCAGCAATCCGCACCAGCCGTCGATCATCCAATCCGTAAAGTAGCCCGCCAGCGTGGCAATCAGCACCGCGGAAGTGGCCGCGCTGTCGCTGAGGGAATCCAGGGCCGTGGCCTCCATGGCGGTGGAGCCCAGCTTCCTGCCCAGGCGGCGGTTATAGAGGAACATATACAGCTTTACGGCAATGGAGGCGCAGAGAATGGCCACTACCAGGGGACTGGAGTCCACCGCCTCCGGGTGAAGAATCTTGCCCACCGAGGACTTGCCCAGCTCCACGCCCATCAGCAAAATCAGAACCGACACCACCAGGCCCGACAGATACTCAATCCGCCCGTGGCCGAAGGGGTGGCCGGCGTCGGCCTTCTGCCCCGCCAGGTGGAATCCCAGCAGGGTCACGAAGGAGGATCCGGCGTCGGAGAGGTTGTTGAAGGCGTCCGCCGTAATGGCGATGGACCCCGACAGCAGCCCGGCGAAAAATTTCCCCGCAAACAGCAGCACGTTCAGGCAGATGCCCACCGCGCCGCACAAAATGCCGTAGGCCCGGCGGGTCCGGGCCTCGTCCGTTCGATCTTTAATCAGCAGCCGTGCCAGCAGCGTAACCACGGCGATCTCCTCCCTTTCCGGGGCATTGCCCCGCTGCGGTAATCAGCGCCCCGCCGCGGCGGAGCGCTGTCTGCCGGGCAGATCCCGGCGCCTATTATAATAAATTTGCCCCTAAGCAGATACACCCTGGACAGCGCCGCGCCGGCCGGGATAACTCCCGGGGCACTCAATCCCGCTTTCCGGGAATCACCAGCTTCATGTGGCAGCAGAGATCATCCAAGTCCCGGTCCGTGGCGGCGCTGATGCGCAGCTTTGCCCCACAGTCCCGGCAGATCAAATCCACGGCGCTGCGGCGGATCTCCATGCCGTAGCGGCTGGAGCCGCAGGCGCAGGTGATGCCGCCGGGCCGGGCGGCGATCTCCTTGAGCTCCGAGAGCACCTCATACATGATGACGCTGTCGGCAAAGGTTTCGCCCTCCTGGCGCTTTTCCTTCTCCGCCAGAATCTCCAGCTCCCGCAGGTGCTTTTCCACGGTGCCCTCGTCTCCGATAAAGCAGCAGAACTGCTTGGTCCGGGCGCAGGCCAGGGCCGTACCGCCCTCCAGCACCCGCTCCGGCGGGCACACCGCCTCGTGGGTCTCGCCGCACAATCCGCAGGGCACGCTGAGCCGGTAGCGCTCCCCGTCAAAGGTCACCGTCAGGGCCGACTTTCCGCACGGGCACTCCACCTGGGCGTTGGAGGCCTCCAGGGCGAACACCGACCGGGCCGCCATCACGGGCTTTCCGCACTCCGGACAGAGGTAGCCAAAGGTCCGCATCTCCTCGCTCATGTATCGCGCCTCCCGTTCCTTCCGAATCTGTTCATTAAGCGGTAATTGTACCACGGAACGGGCCGAATGTACAGGGGGATTTTGAAACATTAGAGAGGCCTAACCCTCTTTTCTCTGACCGGAAGTTCTTTTCAACTTCCGCCTCCTGTGGTAAAATCAACGTATGCAATGCACGATGAAGGAGGCGAATGCCGTGGGCTTTCCCTGGTATCTGAAGCCGGACCTGTTTCTCCACGCGGAGATGCTGGACAAGCAGGAGGAACTGGAATCTGCCGCCAACAGCTCCTACGCCACGGACCAGCGGCAGGACAAGGAGATCCAGTCCCTGAAAAAGCGCATCACTGAGCTGGAAAACCAGCTGCTGGCCCTGGAGAAAATTCTGTCGGAGCGCGGCATTCTGCCGCCTATGCCGGCCCAGCCGGAGGCCCCGCCCCCGGACACCCCCGCCCGTTTCCCCGCTCGGACCCTGGAGACCGTGGCCTGTCCCCGGTGCGGCCGGCGTCAGCGGGGCGACCGGAACTTCTGCTACGCCTGCGGCCTGCCCTTCCAATACGAAAACGAATAACAGGCGGGCAGTCTGTCCACCGCAGTTTTCGCAAAATCAGGAGGTGCCTGTTCCATGCTTATTTTGTGGATTGCAATGATTATTCTGTGCGCCGTACTGGGCAGCTCCAAGGGATATTCCCTGGGGCTCTGCATTCTGGCGGGAGCTCTGGGCTCCGTGATCGCCCTTGCGGTGCTGCTGCTTCTGCCGGACCGAAACGCGGAGCAGGCGGAGCTGTACCAGCGGGATCAGGAGATCGCCGCCCTGCGGCAGCGGATTGCCCAGCTGGAGCAGGCCCAGAAACCGCAGACCGCCCCAGAGGCCGAACCCGCCTCAGTGCAGCCGCCCGCTTCCCCGCCTCCGCCGCCGGGCGAGCCCGCCCGGTTCGCCACCCGGACCCGGGAGCTTATCTCCTGCCCCCGCTGCGGCAAGCGGCAGCAGGGCAACCGGAACCTGTGCTATTCCTGCAAGCTCCCCTTCGTCTATGACGATGAAGCCCCCGCTCTTTGAGCACTGTCTGAAGCCCGGCAAAAGCCGGGCTTTATATTTTTGCCGCCTTTTGGACAAGCTATGGAAAACTTTTACGAAAAGGCGGCGACACCATGAATGAAAAACGCCTGGGCAGCCGGACCGTGGCCCTGGCCCACCCCCCCTCCGTGCTGGCCTTCTCCAACATCGGGGGAAAATTTGAGGGCAAGGGCCCCTTGGCGGACCACTTCGACCGACTGGAGCAGGACTCCTTCTTTGGAGAGAAAACCTGGGAGAAGGCGGAGTCCGCCATGCAGCAGGCGGTGCTGCGGCAGGCCCTGGAGAAGGCGCAGCTGAAACCGGAGGACCTGGACTACGTACTGGCGGGAGACCTCTTGAACCAGTGCATCGGCTCCTCCTTCGGCCTGCGGGACTTCGGCATCCCCTTCTTTGGCCTCTACGGCGCCTGCTCCACCATGGGCGAATCCCTGTCTCTGGCGGCCATGCTGATCGACGGCGGCTTTGCCCGCCGCTGCGCCGCCATGACCTCCTCCCACTACTGCACCGCCGAGCGGCAGTACCGGATGCCGGTACCCTACGGCAACCAGCGGCCTCCCACCGCCCAGTGGACCGCCACTGCCGCCGGCTGCACCATCCTGGACCGGGAGGGGCCGGGCCCCTACGTCACCCACGTCACCTGCGGCCGCATTGTGGACAAGGGCATCCCCGACGCCAACAACATGGGCGCCGCCATGGCCCCTGCCGCCTACGACACCCTCTCTGCCTTCTTCCGCGACACCGGCACCGGCCCCAAGGACTTTGATCTCATCGTCACCGGAGACCTGGGCGAACTTGGCCACGCCATCGTCCGGGACTTCTTTACCCGGGACGGCATCGACATGGGCCCCCACTTTCAGGACTGCGGGCTGCTGCTCTATGACCGAAAGCAGCAGGACATGCACGCCGGCGCCTCCGGCTGCGGCTGCTCGGCGTCGGTGCTCAACGGCTACCTACTCTCCGGCATGCGCGCGGGGCGGTGGCGCCGGGTGCTCTTTGCCCCCACCGGGGCCCTGCTCTCCCCCATCTCCGCCTGTCAGGGGGAGTCCATCCCCGGCATCTGCCACGCGGTCTGTCTCTCCACGGAGAAGTAATGTTTTCTGTTCGAGAACAAAATTCCCTGTGGAAAATTGCACAAAGGTGTTTTTTCTGTTCCCTCCCATTTTAGAAAAACCCATAAAATCCAACCCCCGCCCGCCCTGAAGCCGTGGAAAACGTTGACAGGGCGGGCTTTTCAACGGTATAATCCTGCCCAAGGGAGAGCAACGGGGCCCCCCTAAGGGTCCGTTGCGCTCTCTTTTTATTTTTCCAAATATATACCGCTTTAATGCGTTAAATGATTCGGCTCGCCGCCAATGAAAGGAGCACACAGCCATGGGCAGATACACCCGGGAGGATATCCTCCGCCTGGTCCGGGAGGAGGACATCCAGTTTATCCGCATGCAGTTTACCGATATCTTCGGACAGATGAAAAACGTGGCCATCACCGCGTCTCAAATCCAGCGGGCGCTGGACGGGGAGATCATGATGGACGGCAGCTCCATTGAGGGCTTTGTCCGGGTGGAGGAGTCCGACCAGTACCTGCGGCCGGACCTGGACACCTTTGCGGTGCTGCCCTGGCGGCCCCAGTACGGCAAGGTGGCCCGGCTGATCTGCGACGTGTGCAATCCCGACGGCTCGGCCTTCGTGGGCGACCCCCGGAACGTGCTCAAGCAGGCCATACGGCAGGCGGAGGACATGGGCTTCACCTTCAACGCCGGGCCGGAGCTGGAGTTCTTCCTGTTCCAGACCGACGAGGACGGCCGCCCCACCACCCGCACCAGCGACGAGGCCGGGTACTTTGACCTGGGTCCCCTGGACCACGGGGAGTCCACCCGCCGGGAGATCTGCCTGTGCCTGGAGGAGATGGGCTTTGAGATCGAGGCCAGCCACCACGAGGTGGCCGCCGGGCAGCACGAGATCGACTTTAAATATACCGACGCCCTTCGCGCCGCCGACAACATCATGACCTTCAAGCTGGCGGTGAAGACCTTGGCCCAGAAAAACGGCCTTCACGCCACTTTCATGCCCAAGCCCGTCTCCGGCGTGGCCGGCAGCGGCATGCATGTGAACATGTCGCTGTTCCGGGAGGGGAAGAACGCCTTTTATGATGAGACGGACCCCCGGCAGCTGTCTCCCCTGGCCTATCAGTTCATCGCCGGGCTGCTGGAGCATGTGTCAGGCTTCTGCGCCCTGACCAATCCCCTGGTCAACTCCTACAAGCGGCTAGTGCCGGGGTATGAAGCCCCCAACTGTGTGGCATGGTCCACCGGCAACCGTTCCGCCCTGATCCGCATTCCCACTCCCCGGGGGCAGGGGACCCGGGTGGAGCTGCGCAGTCCCGACCCCGCCTGCAATCCCTATCTGACCTTCGCCGCCTGCCTGACGGCGGGCCTGGACGGCATCCGCCGGGGGCTGACGCCGCCGCCGGAGATCACGGAGAACCTCTATGAGATGTCCCCCGCCGCCCTGGCGGCCCAGGGGGTGCCCCTGCTGCCGGATTGCCTGGAGGCCGCCCTGCGGGCCCTGGAGGCCGACGCCGCCATCACCGACGCCCTGGGCCCTCATGTGACCGCCCAGTACCTCACCGGCAAGCGGCGGGAGTGGGAGGAGTACCGCTCCCAGGTCTCCCAGTGGGAAGTGGAGAAATACCTGGTGACCTATTGATCCCGTCGGCCGATACGGCCGCGGAAACATGGAAAGGGGGTGCGGCGCATGGATCGGATCGTGATCGCCTTCGCCCACGAGGATGCCCAGCGCCGCATCCTGCGGCTGCTGGAGGCCGGGGGCTACGCCGTGGCGGGCTGCTGTTTCTCCGGCGCCGAGGTCATCCGGGCGGTCCGCAAGCTGGAGGGCGCCGCCGTGGTCTGCGGCTTTCGTCTGCGGGACATGACCGCCGCCCAGCTGTCCGCGGACCTGGGGCCGGAGACCGGAGTGCTGGTAATCGCCTCCGCCGCCAACCTGGACCTCTGTCAGGGAGATGGCCTTTACAAGCTGTCCGTCCCGGCATCCAGGGCGGACCTGTACGCCTCAGTGGACACGCTCCTGCGGCAGCGGCGGGAACACGCCCGCCGCTCCCCGCCCCAGCGGCAGGAGGAGGACCAACGGCTGATCCGCCGGGCCAAGGAGCTGTTAATGGACGTCAACCGCATGAGCGAGGCGGAAGCCCATCGCTTTTTGCAAAAGCGCAGCATGGACGCGGGGCTGCGGCTGGAGCAGACCGCCCGGCTGGTCATCGAGACCTATACCCGCTGAGGGGCCGGGACTTTCCCGCGGTATTCCGCGAAAACAACCATAAGAGAATGGAGGGGTTCCAATGGCGGAACCAAACTACACCTATCCCCTGTACGACCCCCGCTTTGAGCACGACGCCTGCGGCATCGGCGCGGTGGTGGACCTGAAGGGCCGCCGCTCCTACGGCGTGGTGGACGACGCGCTGAAAATCGTGGAGAAGCTGGAGCACCGGGCAGGCAAGGACGCCTCCGGCGAGACCGGCGACGGCGTGGGATTGATGATGCAGATTCCCCACAAGCTGATGGTCCGCGCCGCCCAGGAGGCGGGCATCGCCCTGGGCGGCCCCCGGGACTACGGCGTGGGCATGTTCTTCTTCCCCACGGACCCGCTGAAGCGGGCCCAGGCCCAGAAGATGCTGGAGATCATCGTGGCCAAGGAGGGCATGGAATTTTTGGGCTGGCGGCAGGTGCCCACCCACCCGGAGGTGCTGGGTCAGCGGGCTCTGGACTGTATGCCCAGCATTTTTCAGTGCTTTGTAAAGCGCCCGGCGGACTGCGCCCAGGGGCTGGACTTTGACCGCAAGCTGTTTGTTGCCCGGCGGGTATTCGAGCAGTCCAACGTCAACACCTATATCCCCTCCTTCTCCAGCCGGACCATCGTCTACAAGGGCATGTTTCTGGTGGGGCAGCTGCGCCGGTTTTACGCCGACCTGACTGACCCGGACTGCGAAAGCGCCCTGGCCCTGGTCCACTCCCGCTTCTCCACCAACACCAACCCCAGCTGGGAGCGGGCCCATCCCAACCGCTATATCCTCCACAACGGCGAGATCAACACCATCCGGGGCAACGTGGACCGGATGCTGGCCCGGGAGGAGACCATGCACTCCCCCATTCTGGAGGAGGATATGGACAAGATCCTGCCGGTGGTGGACCAGAGCGGGTCCGACTCCTCCATGCTGGACAACACCCTGGAATTTTTGCTGATGAACGGAATCGAGCTGCCCCGGGCGGTGATGATGTGCATTCCCGAGCCCTGGGCAAACGACCGCCGGATGGAGCGGGAGAAGCGGGACTTCTATCACTACTACGCCACCATGATGGAGCCCTGGGACGGCCCGGCGGCCATCGTCTTCTCCGACGGCGACACCGTGGGCGCCGTGCTGGACCGCAACGGCCTGCGGCCCTGCCGGTGGTATCTGACAAAGGAGGACCGGCTGATCCTGTCCTCAGAGGTAGGCGTGCTGGACCTGCCGCCGGAGTCCATTGTGAAAAAGTCCCGGCTCCAGCCCGGCAAGATGCTGCTGGCGGACCTGGGGCAGGGGCGCCTTCTGGAGGATGAGGAGGTCAAAAACCACTGCGCCGCCCGGCAGCCCTACGGCGAGTGGCTGGACGCCCATCTGGTGTACCTGAAGGACCTGCCCATCCCCAACCGGCGGGTGGAACGCCACTCCCAGGAGCTGCGGGACCGGCTGTACAAGGCCTTCGGCTACACCTATGAAGAAGTGAAGGACTCCATCCTCCCCATGGCCCGGGACGGGGCGGAGCCCACCTCCGCCATGGGCGTGGACACGCCGCTGGCGGTGCTCAGCGAGCACCATCAGCCCCTGTTCAACTACTTCAAGCAGCTCTTTGCCCAGGTGACCAATCCCCCCATGGACGCCATCCGGGAGGAGATCGTCACCGATACCACCGTCTATGTGGGCTCCGGCGGCAATTTGCTGGAGGAGCGGCCGGAAAACTGCACGGTGCTCCAGATCCACAACCCCATTCTCACCTCCGTGGACCTGATGAAGATCCGGTATATGGACCGGCCCGGCTTCCATGTGGAGACCATCTCCCTGCTCTATTACAAGGGCTCCCCCCTGGAAAACGCCCTGGACCGGCTGTTTGTCAACGTGGACCGTGCCTACAAGAAGGGCGCCAACATCCTGATCCTCTCGGACCGGGGCGTGGATGAAAACCACGTGGCCATCCCCTCCCTGCTGGCGGTCAGCGCCCTGGAGCAGTATCTGGTGCGCACCAAGAAGCGCACCGCCGTGTCCATGATCCTGGAGAGCGCCGAACCCCGGGATGTGCACCACTTCGCCACCCTCCTGGGCTACGGCGCCCAAGCCATCAACCCCTACCTTGCCCAGGAGTGCGTGGAGGAGCTGATCTCCATGGGCCTGCTGGACAAGGACCCGGTGGCGGCGGTGGACGACTACAACCGGGCCATCCTCCACGGCATTGTGAAGATCGCCTCCAAAATGGGCATCTCCACCATCCAGTCCTACCAGTCCGCCCAGATCTTCGAGTGCGTGGGCATCAACCGGGATGTGGTGGACAAGTACTTCACCAACACCGTCAGCCGGGTGGAGGGCATCGGCCTCACGGAGATCGAGGAGGGCGTGGAGTGGAACCACAACCAGGCCTTCGATCCCCTGGGCCTGGGCTACGACTCCACCCTGGACTCCACCGGGTCCTACAAGCTGCGCTCCGGCCCCGACAAGGAGGACCACATGTACAGCCCCCGGACCATTCTGCTGCTGCAAAAGGCGGCCCGGGAGGGAAGCTATGAGACTTTCAAGGCGTACACCGCCCTGGTGGACGCCTCCGACAAGCCCCACACCCTGCGGGGGGTCCTGGGTTTCCGATTCGATGAAAACGGCGGCATTCCCATCGACGAGGTGGAGCCGGTGGAATCCATTGTCCGCCGGTTCAAAACCGGCGCCATGAGCTACGGCTCCATCTCCCAGGAGGCCCACGAGTGCATGGCCATCGCCATGAACCGCATCGGCGGCAAGTCCAACTCCGGCGAGGGCGGCGAGGCCCGGGAGCGGCTGGGCGACGAGCGGTGCTCCGCCATCAAGCAGGTGGCCTCCGGCCGCTTCGGCGTCACCAGCGAGTACCTGTGCAGCGCCCAGGAAATCCAGATCAAAATGGCCCAGGGCGCCAAGCCCGGCGAGGGCGGACACCTGCCGGGGAAAAAGGTCTATCCCTGGATCGCCAAGACCCGGTACTCCACCCCCGGCGTCAGCCTGATCTCTCCCCCGCCTCACCACGACATCTACTCCATCGAGGATCTGGCCCAACTGATCTACGACATGAAAAACGCCAACCGCCGCGCCCGGATCAGCGTGAAGCTGGTCAGCGAGGCGGGCGTGGGCACCATCGCCGCGGGCGTTGCCAAGGCGGGCGCCCAGGTGGTGCTGATCTCCGGCCACGACGGCGGCACCGGCGCCGCCCCCCGCAACTCCATCTCCGGGGCGGGCCTGCCCTGGGAGCTGGGCGTGGCGGAGGCCCACCAGACGCTGCTGCAAAACGGTCTGCGGACCCAGGTGGTGCTGGAGGCCGACGGCAAGCTCATGACCGGCCGGGACGTGGCCATCGCCTGCATGCTGGGCGCCGAGGAATTCGGCTTTGCCACGGCCCCCCTGGTTGCCATGGGCTGCTGCATGATGCGGGTGTGCAACCTGGACACCTGCCCCGCCGGCATTGCCACCCAGAACCCCCAGCTGCGCAAGCGCTTTGCGGGAAAGCCGGAACATGTCATCAACTTCATGACCTTCGTGGCCCAGGAGCTGCGGGAGTATATGGCGAAACTGGGCATTCGCACCGTGGAGGAGCTGGTGGGCCGCAGTGATCTGCTGCAGGTCCGGGAAAAGCTGGTGACCCACCGGGCGGAGACCCTGGATCTCAGCGCCCTGCTGCAAAACCCCTGGGGAGACCACGTGCCCCACTTCAACCCCCAGGACGCCTACGACTTCCACCTGGAGCGCACCGCCGACATGCGGGTGCTGCTGGAGAAGCTGAGCCGGGCCCTGAAATCCGGAAAGCCGGGCCACCTCAGCGTGGAGGTCTCCTCCACGGACCGGTCCTTCGGCACCCTGTTCGGCTCCGAGATCACCCGGCAGCGGGGAGACAGCCTGCCGGACGACACCTATGTGATCTCCTGCAAAGGCGGCGGCGGACAGTCCTTCGGCGCCTTCATCCCCAAGGGGCTGACACTGGAGCTGGAGGGCGACTGCAACGACGGCTTCGGCAAGGGCCTCTCCGGCGGCAAACTGATTCTCTATCCCCCCAAGGGCTCCGCCTTCGATCCCGGTGAGAACATCATCGTGGGCAACGTGGCCTTGTACGGCGCCACCGCCGGCGCCGCCTTCATCAACGGCCGGGCCGGTGAGCGGTTCTGCGTCCGCAACTCCGGCGCCGTGGCGGTGGTGGAGGGCGTGGGCGACCACGGCTGCGAGTATATGACCGGCGGCCGCTGCGTCATCCTGGGCCCTACCGGCAAGAACTTCGCCGCCGGCATGTCGGGCGGCATCGCCTACGTGCTGGACGAGCACCACGACCTGTACCTGCGCCTGAACAAGGAGCAGGTGCTCACCGACACCCTGACGGAGAGCCACGACATCGCCGAGCTGCGCTCACTGATCGAGGCCCACGTGGCCGCCACCGGCTCTCCCCGGGGCAAGAAGATCCTGGCGGCCTTCAAGTCCTACATCCCCTGTTTCAAAAAGGTGATGCCCAGGGACTATGACCGGATGCTCAAGTCCATCGCCCAGTACGAGGAAAAGGGCATGAGCCGGGAGCAGGCGGAGATCGAGGCGTTTTACGCCAACGCCAAAGGCTGAGGAAGGAGGCGCGCACAATGGGTAAACCCACTGGATTTTTGGAATACGTCCGTAAGGACGACCTGCGGCGGCCGCCGGAGGAGCGGGTGCAGGACTGGGCGGAATTCCACCTGTCCCTGCCCCAAACCGTCCGGGAGCAGCAGGGCAGCCGCTGCATGAACTGCGGCGTCCCCTTCTGCCAGACCGGCATGCTCTATGAGGGGCGCACCTTCGGCTGTCCCCTCCACAATTTGATCCCTGAGTGGAACGACATGATTATGCGGGGCAACCCGGGCCACGCCCTGGCCCGGCTGCTGAAAACCAACAACTTCCCGGAATTCACCGGCCGGGTGTGCCCGGCCCCCTGCGAGAGTGCCTGCATCTGCGGCATCTACGGCGACGCCGTGGCCAACCGGGACAATGAGCTCTATATCATCGAAACCGCCTTCTCCCAGGGGCTGCTGCGTCGGCGCCGCCCGCCCCAGTGGTCCGGGAAAAAGGTGGCGGTGGTGGGCTCCGGCCCGGCGGGCCTTGCCGCGGCGGACCAGCTGAACCACCGGGGCCACTCCGTCACCGTGGTGGAAAAGGACGACCACCCCGGCGGCCTGCTCACCTACGGCATCCCCAGCATGAAGCTGGACAAGGCCGTGGTGAAGCGACGGCTGGACCTGATGACCGATGAGGGCGTCACCTTCGTCACCGGCGTGGACGCCTCTGACAAGGCCGTGGCCGGCCGCCTGCTGGCAGAGTACGACGCTGTGGTGCTCTGCTGCGGCGCCGGCCGTCCCCGGCCCCTGGGGCTGGAGACCGGCGGCGTCACCGGCGTGTGCTACGGCACGGACTTCCTCAAAGCCGCCGTGGAGCGGCAGATCTTTGGACAAAACCCGGCCCTTCCCACGGCCGAGGGGCTCCACGTGGTGATCGTGGGCACCGGCGACACCGCCAGCGACTGCGTGGCCACCGCCCTGCGGCAGGGCTGCGTCTCCGTGACCCAGCTGGTGCGGCGGAAGCGGGAGGACTACCTGGTGAACGGGGAGCTGCCCCTGGACTACGCCCATGAGGAGGCCGTATCCGTCACCGGAGCCGACCCCCGGCGCTTTGCCGTCCAGGTGAAGGAACTGATCGCCGGAGAGGGCGGCGCCCTGACCGCCGTGGTCACCACCGACGGCGACACCATCCCCTGCAACCTGCTGATTGCCGCCACCGGCTTTGCCGGGTGCGAGCGGGGCGTGTGCGACGCCTTCGGCGTGGAGGCGGGAGACACGGTCTCCACCGCGCCGGGCCATCACGCCACCAACGTGGAAAAGGTCTTTGCCGCCGGCGACATGCGCCGGGGACAGTCCCTGGTGGTATGGGCCATCGCCGAGGGCCGCTCTGCCGCGGCGGAGGTAGACGCCTACCTCAACGGCTATACCAACCTGGTGCGGCCCCTGTGACGGGCAGAGAAATTTGGGGGAAATTCCAGAAAAGGGTTGTGAAAATCGCACGTTGACGATCTTCCCCCACCCGTGGTAAAGTTTTTCCATCGAAAGGCAAAGGCGCCTGTGAGAACTTCTCTCAGGTGCCTTTGCCTTTTTATTTTCCCGGCGCGCGGCAGAGCCGGCCCGCCGCCCCGCCGGAGTTTGGGAGGGAACACCATGTATTCATCTGTCAACACCATCTGGGTCCTGCTGGGAGCAGCCCTTGTCTTTTTAATGCAGGCCGGCTTTGCCATGTGCGAGGCAGGGTTCACCCGTGCCAAAAACACCGGCAACATCCTCATGAAAAACCTCATGGACTTCTGCATCGGCACCCCCACCTATTGGATCTTGGGCTTCGGCCTCATGTTTGCCGGGGCCGGTCCCCTGATCGGCGGCCTGGATCCCTTTGTCCGGGGCGATTACACCGATATCCTGCCCGCAGGCGTCCCGCTGTTTGCCTTTTTGATCTTCCAGACCGTCTTCTGCGCCACCTCCGCCACCATTGTCTCCGGTTCCATGGCGGAGCGGACAAAATTTGCCTCCTACTGCATCTACTCCTTCTGCATCTCCGCCTTTATCTACCCCGTCTCCGGCCACTGGATCTGGGGCGGCGGCTGGTTGAGCCAGCTGGGCTTCCACGATTTTGCCGGGTCCACGGCGGTCCACATGGTGGGCGGCATCTGCGCCGCCATCGGTGCCGCCATTCTGGGGCCCCGCATGGGCAAGTACGACCGGGAGGGAAAGCCCCGGGCCATTCTGGGCCACAACCTGTCTCTGGGCGCTCTGGGGGTGTTCATCCTGTGGTTCTGCTGGTTCGGCTTCAACGGCTGCTCCACGGTCTCCATGGAGGGTGACGACACCCTGATCTCCGCGGGCCTCATCTTTGTCAACACCAACATGGCCCCGGCTGTGGCCTGCTGTGTCACCATGATCTACACTTGGCTGCGCCACGGCAAGCCTGACGTGGGCATGACCCTCAACGCCGCCCTGGCGGGCCTGGTGGCCGTCACCGCCGGATGCGATGTGGTCTCCCCCGCCGGCGCCGCCGTCATCGGCATTGTCTCCGGGCTGCTGCTGCCTATCTCCGTGGGCTTTTTCGACAATGTGGCCAAGATCGACGACCCGGTGGGCGCCATCTCCGTCCACGGCGTCTGCGGCGCCGCCGGCACCTTGCTGACGGGCCTGCTCTCCACCTCCGATGGCCTGCTCTATGGCCACGGTGCCTCCTTCTTCCTGACCCAGTGCGTCGGCGTGGGCGCCACGGCGCTGTGGGCCGCGGTGATGATTACCATTGTATTTCTGGTCATCAAGCACACCATCGGCCTGCGGGTCAGCGCGGAGGAGGAACTCAAGGGCCTGGACATCACTGAGCACGGCCTGCCCTCCGCCTACGGCGGCTTCGCCTTCGTCTATGACGACACCCCCGACAGCTTCACCGTTCCCGCTGTCTCCGCATCGCCGGAGGTGCCTGTGGAGAAGGCCGTCCCCGTGGAGACGGTGCCCTCTCCCGTCAAGGCCGCCCAGGGCGGCGTGAAGATCACCCGGGTGGACATCCTGTGCAAGATGGAGCGCTTTGACGCCCTCAAGCGGGCCATGTTCGACATCGGCATCACCGGCATGACCGCTACCAACGTCATGGGCTGCGGCGAGCAGCGGGGCAAGACGGAGGGCTACTTCCGGGGCGCCAAGGTGGAGGCCACCATGCTGCCCAGCATCCAGGTATCCATCGTGGTGTGCAAGGTGCCGGTGGAGCAGGTGGTGGAGACGGCCAAGCGGGTCCTCTACACCGGCCACATCGGCGACGGCAAGATCTTCGTCTGCGACGTGGAAAACGTCATCAAAGTCCGCACCGGCGAAGAGGGCTACGATGCCCTCCAGGACGCCGAGTGATATACACACGCTTCTTCCTCTCCACACATAGGGCAGGCGGGGCCGGATGATCCGGTCCCGCCCGTCCGCTCCCAGGGAGGTCTCCGCTTCCGTCATCCACATAATTCCCAGACAGCGGGGAAAACTGGCGGAAGAACCTTTTTCCGGGAGGCATCCACATGGAATATCTCAACGCCTTTCTCTGCGGCGGCATTCTCTGCGCCGTGGGGCAGATTCTCATTGACCGAACCCAGCTGACCCCCGCCCGCATCCTCACGGGCTACGTGGTGGCCGGCGTGGCCCTCAGCGCCCTGGGCCTGTATCAGCCCATTGCCGACTGGGGCGGCGCCGGGGCCACGGTGCCCCTGACCGGCTTCGGCCACGCCCTGGCCAAGGGCGTCAAGACCGCCGTGGCGGAGGAGGGCTGGCTGGGCGTTTTGACCGGGGGGCTCTCCGCCACCGCCGGCGGCATCGCGGCGGCAGTGGTGGCGGGACTGGTCATGGCGCTGGTCTTCCGCCCTGGAGACAAGCGGTAGGCCGCCGGTGCGCTGCCCCTACGGACGGCTGCTGGCCAAAGAGGGGTGGGTCCGGAAACGGGCCCGCCTTTCCATTTCTCCGAGGCAGCTCCCCAGGCCACGCCGCCTGGGGAGCTGTGTCCCATCCCGCTCTCCGGCACCCCTGCTTTTACCGCCTCGTTTCCTTTTGTCACTTTTTTGTTCTTCTCTCCGGCGGGAATTCCTGTTATACTAAGGTCGACCAAATTCGACAGAAAGGAACGTCCCGCCATGCGCCGCCTGATCTCATTTCTGCTTATCTGTCTACTGCTGTTTTCCCTGACCGCCTGCGGCGGGTCCCCGGCCCCGACGGAGGACCCGGACACCGCCCAGGAAGACATCTCCACCCAGGAGACCTCGGAGGAGGAGTCTGCGCCGCCGGAGCCGGAGCCCTATGACATCTACGACCCCACGGTAATGCCGGAGGGAGGCGTCCGGGACGGCGTCACCTACGTGGCCTACGACGGCATTGTAGAGCACCTGTTCTTCCATCCGGTGGTGGCCTATCCGGAGCTGGCCTTTGACGGAGACAGCCAGGCCAACGGCATCGACGACTACATGGTGACTGTGGGGGAATACAACAAAATCCTCCAGAGCGTCTATGACAAGGGCTACGTGCTGGTGGACATTGCCGACGTGTGGAGCGAGGTCACCGGCGAGGACGGGACGCCCAAGATGGTGAAGAACACCCTGTACCTGCCGGAGGGGAAAAAGCCCCTGATCCTCTCCTATGACGACACCAATTACTATGAGTATATGCTGACCAACGGCTTTGCCTGGAAGCTGGTCATCGGGGAGGACGGTAAGATCGCCTCCTACGGCAAGGACCCCCAGGGGGCGGAGGTAGTCAGCCGGGACCTGGACGCCATCCCCATTCTGGACAAGTTCGTGGAGGAACACCCGGACTTCTCCCCCTTCGGTGCCAAGGGCTGCCTGAGTCTCACCGGCTATGAGGGCATCCTGGGCTACCGGACCCAAACCGACACCAAGAGCTGGTCTGACGCCCAGGAGGTCAATCGCCAAAAGGAGATCGAGGCGGTGAAGCCCATCATCGCCGAGCTCAAGCGCACGGGCTGGACCTTCGGCAGCCACACCTGGGGCCACATCCGCCTGGGCACCAAGTCCCTGGAATCCATTCAGACCGACACGGAGCGGTGGTTCGACGAGGTGGGCAGCCTGGTGGGTCCCACCACCATCCTGTTCTATCCCCACGGGGAGCGGCCCGACGGCAACGACTGGCAGAACACCGGCCCCGTGTTCCAGTATCTCCAGAGTCAGGGCTTCCGGGTGTTCGCCTCCGTGGGCATTGAGAGCTTCAGCTATATCAAAAAGGACATCTGTGCCGTGATCTGCGACCGGCTCCACCCGGACGGCACCACCCTGCGCCACTCCCGGGACCGGTACTTGCAATTTTACGACGCCAAGGATATCATGGATGTCAGCGTACGGCCCCAGCGGGAGATCGACTGGGCGTAAGCGGCTTTACGCCGTGTCGGAAGGAAAAGGAGGATGTTCCCATGACCCGTGAAGAACTGAAGGCGGCGGCTGTGTCCATGCTGGAGCGGTCCTACTGCCCCTATTCCCACTTTCCCGTAGGCGCCGCCCTGGAGTGCGCCGACGGCACGGTGTTCACCGGCTGCAACATGGAAAACGCCGCCTACGGCCCCACCCTCTGCGCCGAGCGGACGGCGGTGGCCAAGGCGGTCAGCGAGGGGCACCGGGACTTTGTGCGCATTGTGGTGGCGGGCCGCAGCGCCGACTTCTGCGTGCCCTGCGGCGTGTGCCGGCAGGTGCTGCGGGAGTTCGCGCCGAATATCGAGATCATCTGTCTCAACGGCGCCGGGCAGGAGCGGACCTTCACCCTGTCGGAACTGCTGCCCCACAGCTTTGGGCCGGAGTTTCTATCCCCCGATTTCAACTGAGTTCCATACAGCAAGGCCCGGACGGAAAACCGTCCGGGCCTTGGCTTTTTTGACTTGTTTTCACGAGGACAGGGGACTACTTACCGGGCCCGGAACAGCCGGACCAGCCAGTAGATCATATTCCCAAACAGCGCCGCCAGGATAACCGGCAGGAACCACACCGGCAGAGGTCGGGCCAGGGCGCACCAGAGGGTGATCCAGGCAAACATGACCACTATCAGCAGCTTCAGCGTGCTGAGCATGTGGGATAGCAGGGTGTAGACCCGCTCCCGGTTCTCCTCCGTCACCTTGACGCCGGTGTTCCAGGCGCCGGGGAACTGCTCCACCACGGTCAATAGTCCGTACATCAGCCAGCTGATCACCGGCAGGATCAGCAGCTCCGCCTGGGTGCCCCAGCGGTCGATCTCCCCGGCTGCGTTGAAGTGCATGGGAACCCGGGCCGGAATGCGGTGCCAATAGACCGCGAGAAACACGGCGGTGCCCGCCAGCACCAGCAGACTCAGCCGGTTCATCAGCTTGTCCAGAGGATGTTTCTTCATGACTGCCGCCCCCCCGGTCCTAATCTTTTCCATCAGCATACCACACGCCGCCCCCAGCCGCAAGGGACAGCCACCGCGAAAACAGGGCCGCCTCCATGGGCGGCCCTTTGACTCTGTGATACAGTTGGTTTTTTTACGGTGTCAACCGTTCACACCAGCTTCTCGAAGTAGAAGAAGGTGTCGTCCTGTCCGTTCTTCCGCATACAGGAGGAGAGCATTTTGTAGGAGGCCTGGTTCTCCTTGTAGCACTTGGCCACCACCCGGTTCAGATGGAGCTGATAGAGCCCCCAGTCCGCCACGGCGGCAAAGGCTTCGGTGCCGTAGCCGTGGCCGGCATGGGCGGCGTCGATGCGGCAGCCCAGCTCCGCTCCCCCCCGGCAGTCAAAGCGGTAGAGCACCGCCTCTCCAATTAGCTGTCCGTCCAGGCGCACGGCAAAATTCACCGCCTGACGGGCTTCAAAATCCCGGCGGGCCACATCCAGAAAGCTGGTCTGCGTCACAGGGCCCCCCAGACCTCCCACGTCGTCATAGCCCCACCAGCGGTTCCGGTCCCCATCCAGCACCAGGGCGTTGTAGGCCGGCAGGTCCGCCTCGGTAATGGCCGACAGCGTCAGCCGCTCCGTCTTCAGCTCCGGAATGGTATGCGCATAGCGGAACAGCTCGTTCTGAGCCTCAAAACAATACTTTGGCGCCAGGCACGCGGGGCCGTACTGGAGCTTGGAGGTCCGCAGGCCCCGGTCCCCGGCGTCGTCCTCCCGGTTGATCCACCGGCAGCCCTCGCCGAACAGGTCCGCCGCCGCCTGGACCATGGCGGGATACACGCCGGTATAGGAGTACAGGGCCTTTTCCACGTGAATAATCAGCGTGTCGCCGCAGCGCTCCGTCAGGGACAGGCCGATGAGCTTGTCCCCGTGGAACATGCCGCCAACCCGGAACCAGGGCTTGCCCACCAGTTTCAGCATCTCCTTGGCCAGCGCCAGCTCATTGAGGGCCTTGGCGTTGTCCCCCTTGGGAAACTCCGCTTCAAAATCCAGCCAGAACTGCTGGACAGCCCCCGTGTCCTCCGCCGTCAAGGAACGAAACACCGCCTCCGGCCAGCCGGCGCGGAACTTGTTGATGTGGTTGCGCTGGCCGGAGTACCGGCGGCCGGTGAAAAACTGCAGATCCTCCCGGTAATAGAGATAATCCCGCCAGGTACGGATATTGGAAATCTGAACGTAGGGATACCGGGCCAGCAGCCGGGAGGCCCTGCACTCCGGCACCATGGAGATCACCACCGGAACCCCCTTTTCCAGGCAGTAGCCCTCGATGGCCTCCAGAGCGGCCTCCTCGTCACCCTCCGGCCCCGGCACCGGGTAGTCAAACTCCATCCGGCCATGGATGTCGTTGCGGACCACCAGGCAGCCCGCCGCCTCGGTCCAGCTGGGGCGCAGGGCCTTGCGCCACATGAGTTTGGTTCCCACACTGTACTCGCAAAGGCCGTACCGACAGTTCCGATAGTACCTGTGCAGCCGGGCCGCATCCCGTTTTGTCACTGACTGAAATTCTAACATGATATTGATCCTGTCCTTAATTGTGAAATATTTGTCTTTCTAGGAAAAACAGACTTTCCCGCTTTCTCGTGCGAAAGCACTTGACGGGGGTCTGGGAAAGTAGTATATTTTTAACAGAAATCCAACAAGGAGAGAGGGAAATTTTATGGCAAATGAGCGAGGTTCCTGGGGCAGCAACATAGGCTTCCTGTTGGCTGCCATCGGTTCCGCCGTCGGTCTTGGCAACATCTGGGGTTTCCCGTACAAGATGGGCAAGTCCGGCGGTTTTACCTTCCTGATCGCGTACCTGTTCCTGGCAATCTTTGTGGGCTTTGTGGTCATGGTCAGCGAGCTGGCGATGGGCCGCAAGGTGGGCAAGGGCGTCATCGGCTGCTACCATACCCTGTCCAAGAAGTTCAAATGGGTGGGCTGGCTGGCAGTGTTCTCTCCCTTCATCATCATGAGCTTCTACTCCGTTCTCGGCGGCTACTGCATCGAGTACATGTCCCTGAACATGAGCAACCTGGCTTTCGCCGGCGCTGAGATCAAGACCGGCGCGGACCTGTTCACCGCCATGCTGACCAACCCCTTTGGCTGCGTGGTATTCACGCTGCTGTTCCTGGTGATCTGCTACCTCATCAACCGGGGCGGCATCTCCGGCGGCATTGAGAAGTTCAACAAAATCGGCATGCCGGCCCTGTTTGTGATGCTGGTTATCATCATTATCCGGGCCCTGACCCTGCCCAACGCCGTGGAGGGTCTGAAGTTCATGTTCGTCCCCGGCTACGCCGTCAGCGCAGGCTTCATTGAGAAGGCGCCCAACTTCATCACCGTCCTGGCCACCGCCGGCGGTCAGATGTTCTTCTCATTGTCCCTGGCCATGGGCGTCATGTTCACCTACGGCTCTTACCTGAGCAAGCAGGAGAACCTGGTGAAGAACTCCATAGTCATCGTCTTCTCCGATACCCTGGTGGCCCTGATGGCCGGTCTTGCCGTTATCCCCGCCGCCGTGGCCAACGGCATCAACCAGGGCATGAACGTGGCCGACATCAAGCTCAGCGGACCCAACCTGCTGTTTGTCACGCTGCAGGACGTGTTCAACGCCATGGGCACCGCCGGTCCCCTGTTCGGCGTGATCTTCTACCTGCTGGTCCTGATCGCCGCCATCTCCTCCGCCATCTCCCTGGTGGAAGTGGTCGCCACCTTCTTCCTGGACCGCGCCGCGGAAAAGGGCAAGGAGGGCAACCGCCACAAGGTGGTTCTGATCGTTTGCCTGGCCATCACCGTAGAGGCCATTCTGGTGGCAGTGGACGGCCTGGGCTCCAACGGTCTGTGGGTCCCCGGCCAGGCCACCTTCGGCATTCACACATGGAACGACTGCTGGCTGGACTTCATGGACATGATGTCCGAGGGCATCGCCATGCCGCTGGGCGCGCTGCTGATGAGCCTGATGGTGGGCTACGAACTCAAGCCCAAAACCGTGCTGGAGGAGGTGCGCCTTGGCTGCAGTGCCAAGATCGACTTCTTCTACAAATTCTGTATTTACATCGTCACTCCGCTGGGCATGTTCCTGGTCCTGCTGGGCCAGCTGAACGACTTCGGCTTCATCCATCTTTTCGGCTGATCGGCACAAGTACATCAGAAAACGGCGCGGCCTGGGGCCGCGCCGTTTTTCCGGCCTTTACGGGTCTAGTATATCCCGAAAGGCGGTCGAACGCAGTCGTTTTGGCAACACCGGCCTCACTTCAGGCCGATATAAGCCACGCCATAGCAACCGGGTCCGGCGTGGGTGCCGATGACCGGCCCCAGCTCGTCCTGGGACCAATCCCGCAGACCCAGGGCCTGGACGCACTTATCCCGATAGGCCTCCATGGTCTCCAGGCACTGGGAGTGGCCAAACACCACGCAGTGGCGGCTGTCCACAGGATAGTGGCCGGTAAAATCCATGGTGTAGCTGAAGATCTTCTCCCGGCCCCGGACCTTGCCCACGGCCTTGACCTCCCCCTCCACCAGAGCCACCACCGGGGAGATGTGCAGCATCCCACCCAGGGCGGCGGCGGAAGCGGACACACGGCCGCCCATTTTCAGATATTTCATGGTGCCGATGAAGGCAATGAACCGCACCCGGCGGCGCAGGTCTTCCAGAGCCGCCGCAATCTCCACGGCGGATTTCCCCGCGTCCCGCAGCCGCACGGCCTCCCGCACCAGCAGCCCCTCGCCGATGGTGGCGTTGAGGGAGTCCACCAGATACAGCCGCTCGCTCCCCTCCTCCAGCATCTCCTTGGCGATGCAGGCGGACTGATAGCAGCCGGAGAGCTTGGAGGACAGCAGAACCGCCACCACCTCATCCCCGTTTTCCAGCAGGGGCGCAAAGGCCTCACAGTATTCCTGGGGATTGACCTGGGTGGTCTTGGGCAGAACGGAGGCCGCCGCCTGCTTGGCGTAGAACTGGTCCTTGTCCAAATCCGCGCCGTCGGTGAAGACGCCGTCCTCGAAAATCACCCGCATACGGATGACGTGGACATTCAATTCCCGAAGCTCCTCGTTGGTCAGGTCGCTGGTGGAATCGGTGATAATGTGGACTGCCATAGGTCCTCCTTTCCCGGTGGAGCGGCCCACCGGTCACTTTTCGGTGCTCAGCTTCACTATATCAAATTCCCCGGAAATTGCAAGGACTTTCCGTTGACACGGGCGGCGTTTTCTGCTTTACTGTCCTTGCGTATTTTACATAGAGCTGGAGGGATTTTCATGACGGAATGGGAACGGATGGTGGCTGGAAAGATCTACTTTCCCGGAGACGATAGCCTGCTGGAGGCCCGCCAGCGGGCCAGGGTGCTGTGCCGGCAATACAACGACGCCCTGCCGGAGGAGGATGAGCTGCGGGATGAGATCCTGCACCAGCTGCTGGGGTCGGTGGGTAAGGACTGCTGGATTGAGCCCACGCTTCGCTGCGACTACGGCTGCAACATCACCGTGGGGGACACCTTCTATGCAAACTATGACTGCGTCTTTCTGGACGCCGCCCCCATCACCTTCGGAAACAACGTATTGGTGGCGCCCCGGGTGTGCTTTTATACCGCCGGGCATCCCATTGACCCCTCCGTGCGGAATACCGGGCTGGAATTCGCCGCCCCCATCACCGTGGAGGACGACGTTTGGATCGGCGGCAGCGTGACGGTGCTGCCCGGCGTCACCATCGGGAGGGGCACCATCGTGGCCGCCGGGTCCGTGGTGACCAAGGACCTGCCCGCCGGCGTCATCGCCGCCGGAAACCCCTGCCGGGTGCTGCGGGAGATCACCGACGCTGACCGAGCGCTCTGGGAGGCCCGGCGGCGGGCCTATGAGGCGGGAGAGTAACGGGAAAGCCCCTCCTTTTCGGCCATTGCCGGAGGGCAGCCCGCAATGTTCCCTTGTCCGCCCCGGAACCAGCCGCCATCTTCCCAGGGGAAGACAGTGGGCGGATGGAGCCCGGCAGAGGACGGCAGCAAAAGAGAAGCAGATCAAATCCGACACGCACCCCGTCTGCCCACCGCACGGTCTATGCGGGGACCAGGTATTTCGACCACCGGGGTAGGGCGCAGGGTCGACGGGGCTTCCGTTGCCTGCCGGACCGATTCGCGCGACCCCCGTAATCACGAAGATGCGGCCCGGATGGGCCGCATCTTCGTCAAAGCGTCTTTTCTTTTGGGCCGCGCACGACCCGTTTTCTTTTCGGCAAGACGAAAAGAAAATGGGGGTGCATTCTCCGGGAAACTCCCGCAGCCCATCAGCCCCGCCGGAAACGGAACGATTTGAAAAATAGGACCCGTTTGGGTCCCATTATTTTTTCTCTCCTCCATAGAATAGAGCCAAAGTGGACCGAAACAGGTCCTTTTACGGAGGCAGCTATGGAGGAGCAAAAAATCAAGCAGGATATTTTTATCGGCGCCAATATCCGCCGCATTCGCATGGAGAAGAAAATCAAACAGGTGGAACTGGTGCGCCTTTTGCAGCTGGAGGGGATGGAGATGTCCCGGGAGACCCTGGTGAAGATCGAGCGGGGCAAGCAGCACATCCGTGCCACCCAGCTGCGGGCCATCCGGGACGCCCTGGGCACCACTTACGACGCGCTTTTGGCGGAAACATGAAACTGCTGGACGCATTTCTGGACCTCCTCTACCCACCCAAGTGCCCCTTCTGCGGCAAGGTCCAGGAGACCCGGGGCATCTGCCCCAGCTGCAGCAAGGCCCTGCCCCGGACCGAAGGGGACCAGGGCCTGAAAACGCTGCCCGGCGGCACGGTCTGCGCCGCGCCGCTGTGGTACGAGGACCTGGTCCGGGACGGTCTGCTGCGCTTCAAGTTCCAGGGCGCCTCCGCCGCGGCGGAGCCCCTGGGAGACCTGGTTGCCCAGTGCGCGGCGGAGCGGTTCTCCGGAGAATTCGACGTGGTCACCTGGGTGCCGGTGAGCCGCCGGCGGCTGCGCAAGCGGGGCTACGATCAGGCCCGTCTGCTGGCGGAGAGCGCCTGCCGGGTCTGGGGTGTGAAGCCGGAGGCCCTGCTGCGCAAAGTCCGGCACAATCCGGCCCAGTCGGGCCTGACTGAGGCCGCCGCCCGCCGGGCCAATGTGCTGGGTGTCTATGAACCGGCGGATGCGGGCAGAATACAGGGCAGGCGGGTGCTGCTGGTGGACGATATCTGCACCACCGGCGCCACCCTGGCAGAGTGCGCCCGGGTCCTGCGGGAAGCCGGAGCGGAAAAAGTGGTCTGCGTAACCGCCGCATTGACAAGGGAGAAGGAAAAAGTTCACAAAGCTGCCAAAGAATAGGGTTGCATTCGTCGAAAACTGTCAGTATAATGTACCTTGTATGATTGCGTTCGGGAAAACCCGTTCATAATACCTGTGAAAACGATCAAATGAGGTGGAACTATGTCCATGACGAAGGATATCGGTATCGATCTGGGTACCGCGTCTGTACTTGTATACGTAAAGGGCAAGGGTATCGTGCTGAACGAACCCTCCGTGGTGGCAATGGATAAAACCACGGGCAAGCTGCTGAAGGTGGGCACCGAGGCCCAGGCCATGCTGGGCCGCACCCCCGGCAACATCATCGCCATCCGTCCCCTGCGGGAGGGCGTCATCTCCGACTACGACATGACCGAGCGGATGCTGCGGGAGTTCATCCACAAGGTGGTCGGCGTGTCCTTCTTCAAGCCCCGGGTCATCATCTGCGTGCCCTCCGGCATCACCGAGGTTGAGGAGCGCGCCGTCATCGACGCCGGCATCCAGGCCGGTGCCCGGAAGGTATACCTGATCGAGGAGCCTGTGGCCGCGGCCATCGGCGCCGGCATCGACATCACCCAGCCCGACGGCCATATGGTGGTGGACATCGGCGGCGGCACCGCCGACATCGCCGTGATCTCCCTTTCCGGCGTGGTGGAGAGCGCCTCCATCAAGATCGCCGGCGACCAGCTCAACGAGTCCGTGGTCAAGTACATGCGCCGTAAGCACAACCTGCTGGTGGGCGAACGCACCGCCGAGGAGATGAAAAAGCAGATCGGCTGCGTCTTCCCCAAGGAGGAAGAGGAGACCATGGACGTCAAGGGCCGGTGCCTGCTGACGGGCCTTCCCAAGGTGGTCACCGTGTCCTCCACGGAGATGATGGACGCCTTCGAGGAGCCGGTGGAGCGAATCATGGAGGCCATCCACTCCGTGCTGGAGCGGACGCCGCCGGAGCTGGTGGCGGACATCTCCACCAACGGCATCGTCATGACCGGCGGCGGCAGCCTGGTGGCCGGCTTTGACAAACTGGTGACCGCCCGGACCGGCATCCACACCGTCATTGCCGAGGACGCCATCAGCTGCGTGGCCCTGGGCACCGGCAAGAGCCTGGATTCCCTGAACGCCATGCAGGACGGCACCATGAACCTCAGCCGCCGCAAGCAGATGAACTGAACAGTGTATGGAAAAAGGGCCGCCCTGCCGGGCGGCCCTTTTTTGCGCAATCTCCCCGTGGACAGCCTGGGGCGGGTTCGCGTCTTTCCCCCGCTCTATCCCAGCACATATCCGGACAGCGCCGCCGCCAAAATAGCTGACAGCAGCCCCTGGACCGCCTTTCCCCGCAGACAGTATCTTGCGCTCAGGCCGCTGCCCTCCAGCACCGCCGCCGTCTGACACAGCACCGAGAACCCGCCCCAGCCCGCCATGCCGGCGGCTAAAACAAAGCCCCAGGTATCCGCCGTCAGCAGCGGTGTCAGGGAAAACAGCTCCACAAGGCCCACCAGGGCGGCCCCGGTCCGGCCTCCCAGCGCTGCCAGGGGCCGGGCCAGCACATAGAAAAACGTCACAAAGGCGCATACCGACAGCATCCCCCGCAGGGAGGACTCCACCGCCTCCACCAGCGCCATGGGCAGCGACACGGCCCGGAAGGCCGCCGGTCTTGTCAGCGGACGCCGCCCGGCGGTCTTTCCGTGTCCCCGGAAAGCAAGACCCGTCAGCAGGGCCGAGAGCACATGGATGAGCCACAGCCAGATGCCCGTCCGCACGCTGCCGAAAACCCCCACTCCCAGAACGCTGATGAGGAACACCGGGTTGGAGTTGTTGCAGAAGGTCAGCAGACGCTCCCCCTCCTGCCGGGACACCACCCCCTCCTGGTACAGCCGCCCCGCCGTGGCGGCGCCGATGGGGTAGCCCCCCACCAATCCCAGCACCAGCGCGGCGCTGCCGGCCCCGGGCACCCGGAAGAGCGGCTCCATCAGCCCCGCCAGCCATGGGGCCGCCAGCTCTCCCAGGCCCAGGGACAGCAGGGCGGAGGTGACCACCAGGAAGGGAAACAGAGCCGGGATCACCGACTGGGCGCACAGCTCCAGGGCCTGTTCCACGGCGGAGCGGACCGCTATCGCGTCCGCCAGCAGCCACAGCAGCAGGGCGCCCAGAGCCAGACATCCGGGCAGGCGCCAGCGTGTTTTCATCTCCCCCACCTCCATTGGAGCCTATGCCGTGCCCCCCTTCCCTATGCCTGCACGCCGGGGGACAAGCAAGTTCCGCCCCGGCGGCGCATACAGTCGTGGAGAGGTGAGACGATGGAGCGGAACAAAAAAGACAAGGTCGGGGTCCTGGACACGGTGGCGGAGCTGTTCGACCTGCCGGCGGACGTAGTGGCGGGCCTGCCCCATCTGGAGATGGTGGGCAGCCGCCAGCTGTACCTGGAGCACCATGCCGGCATTCTCTCCTACGGAGAGGATCAGATCGACGTGAACACTCACGCCGGGGTGCTGCGGGTGCGGGGTGCCCAGCTGTCCCTGCTGGCCATGACGGCGGAGGAGCTGCGGATCGGCGGCCGCATTGCCGCCGTGGAATGGGTGTAGCCTATGCTGAACGAAATTGTCAACCGCCTGCGGGGCCAGACCTGGGTGCGGGTGGAGGCCCCCTTTCCCGAGCGGGTGCTGAACCTATGCAGCGCCCGGGGCCTTGCCTTCTGGGATCTGGCGTGGGAGTCGGAGACCACCTTCACCTGCCGCCTCAGCCGCCGGGACTGCGGCAGGCTCCGCCGGGCCTTGAAAAATCTGGACTGCTCCATGACCGTGGTCCGGGGAGAGGGCGTGCCCTTCTTCCTGGGCCGGTTCCGCCGTCGGCAGGCCCTGGTGCTGGGGCTGACGGTCTGTGCCCTGTGGGTGACGGTGGGCTCCTTCTTCATCTGGGACTTCACTGTGGAGGGCAACGAGACCGTCACGGAGGAGGAGATTCTCCGTGCCCTGGAGGGGTACGGCATCGGCCTTGGCACCCTGGGCCTGGGCCTGGACACGGAGGATCTGCGCAACCACATCCTGCTGGAGATCCCGGAGCTCAGCTGGATCACCGTCAACGTCTCCGGCTGCCGGGCCACGGTCCAGGTGCGGGAGCGGGTTCCCGTTCCGGAGCTGGTGAGCAAGAGGGAGCCCGCCAACGTGGTGGCCCGCCGGGCCGGGCTGGTGCTGGAGGTCCAGGCCCTGGACGGCGCCGCCTGCGTACTGCCGGGGACCTCCGTGACGGAGGGGCAGCTGCTGATCTCCGGTGTGGAGGACACCCAGACTCTGGGGGCCCGTGTCCTGACCGGCATGGGCACCGTGGAGGCCCGGACCTGGTACACCCTCACCGCAAACCTGCCCCTGACGGCGCCGGTGAAGCGGTACACCGGAGAGGAAAAAACCTTTTACTCCCTGGTGATCGGCACCCGGCGAATAAAATTCTTCGCAAACAGTGGCATGGAGACGGGCTCTTATGATAAAATAACCACCAGAGACCGTCTCTCCTTCTTCGGCCTGCCCCTGCCGGTGACGCTGGAGAGGGAAACCTGTCGGTACTATGCCACTGAAATGGCGGAGCAAACTCTCTCCGCCGTGGAGGCCCGGGCGGAGGCGGCATTGACCGACTACCTCCACGCCCTGGTGGACGGCTACGGCACCGTGTCCTCCACCCTCTGCTCCTCCCACCGCCGGGGAGACACCCTGACGGTGACGCTGTCGGCGGAGTGCGTGGAGCAGATCAGCCAGTCGGTGCCCATCTATACGGAAGAATCGGACGGAGACCGCCCGTAAAAGCACAGGAGTGATACTTTGGAACAGAGAATCAGCATTGAGCGGCTGGAACAGGCCGTGAACATCTTCGGCTCCTTTGATGAGAACATCCGCCTGCTGGAGCAGGAGTTCTCCGTCACAGTGGTGAACCGGGACGGAGAGCTCCGGGTGGAGGGCGAGCCGGAGGACACCATGCTGGCCTGCAAGGCCATTCAGGCCCTACTGACCCTGTCCTCCCGGGGGGAGTCCATCGGTGAGCAGAACGTGCGCTACGTGATCGGCCTGGTCCGCTCCGGCAGGGAGGCCCAGATTTCGGAGCTGACCGGAGATGTGCTGTGCATCTCCGCCAAGGGCCGGCCCATCAAGCCCAAAACCATCGGGCAGAAGGAGTATATTGCCTCGGTCCTGAAGAACACCGTCACCATCGGCGTGGGCCCGGCAGGCACCGGCAAGACGTATCTGGCCGTGGCCGCCGCCGTCCAGGCCTTCCGGGATAAGCAGGTCAACCGCATTATCCTGACCCGCCCGGCGGTGGAGGCCGGCGAGCGGCTGGGCTTTTTGCCCGGCGACCTCCAGAGCAAGGTGGACCCGTACCTGCGGCCCCTGTACGACGCCCTGTTCGACATGCTGGGGGCGGAGACTTACCAGAAATATCTGGAGCGGGGCAACATCGAGGTGGCGCCTCTTGCCTATATGCGGGGCCGGACCCTGGACGACAGCTTCATCATCCTGGACGAGGCCCAGAACACCTCCCGGGAGCAGATGAAGATGTTCCTGACCCGGCTGGGCTTCGGGTCCAAAATCGTCATCACCGGCGACGTGACCCAGATCGACCTGCCTGACGGCAAGGCCTCGGGCTTGAAGGAGGCCATGCGGGTGCTGCGGAAGGTGGAGGGCATCGGCATCTGCGAGCTGACCAACGCCGACGTGGTGCGCCATGTGATGGTTCAGCGGATCGTGGCGGCCTATGAGGAATACGAGAACGCCAAAAACGTCGGAAAGGGGCGGAAATAATGGCAAAACGGCACTATATCCCCGTCACCGCTGATGTGCCCGGCGCCGCCAGTGAGGGAAACTGCGCCCTGATCCGCAAGGTCATCCGCACGGCTCTGACGGCGGAGGGCGTGGACTTTCCCTGCGAGGTGGACGTGCTGCTGACGGACGATGCGGGCATCCATGCCATCAACCAGGAGATGCGGCAGGTGGACCGTCCCACCGACGTGCTGAGCTTTCCGGAGTTTGACCTGACGCCCGGAGAATTGCCGGGGCCGGAAGACGCGGACCCCGGCACGGGGCTGGTGCCGCTGGGGGACATGGTGATCTCCATGGAACACGTGGCGGCCCAGGCCAAAGAATACGGCCACGGCAAGCGCCGGGAGCTTTCGTATCTGGTGGTCCACTCCGTCCTCCACCTGCTGGGGTACGACCACTTGGACGAGGGACCCCAGAAGACCCGGATGCGGCAGCGGGAGGAGGCCATTTTGGGGGAGCTGGGAATCGGCCGGTAGGCGCTGACGCCGGACAGGCCTGCCGCATAGACTATCCCGAGGTGATTGGGATGGTACTGTTCCATGACGGCCTGCTGGCCTTTTTCTCGGCGGTGGGCATGACCACTGTGGTCTGGCTTCTGGCAGGCGCCCTGCTCCGGGCCGGCCGGCCCGCGATTCCGGGGCTTTTGCTGGTGCTGCCCCTGCGGGGAGAGGCCCTTGCCATGGAGGCGGACGTGCGGGAGCTGCGGCGGCTGCGGCAGCGTCTGCCGGGGGCCCGCATTGTTTTGGCGGACTGCGGCATGAACGCCGACGCCCGGGCCCTGGCCGCGTATCTGGCGGACCGGGAGGAGGACATGGCCCTGACGGAGGGGCCGGAGATCAAACTGGGGTAAGTCCCCGGAAAGTGAGTGAACCAAGGACATGGAAGGTTTGGCCGCCTGCGAGGGCACCGTACATAGCGTCATTTTCCAAAACGCCGAAAACGGCTATACGGTCCTGCGCCTCCTGACCGAGGAGGGTGAGGTGGTCACGGTGGTGGGCTGCATCCCCTGCGCCGCGCCGGGAGAGCACCTGACGGTGACCGGCCTGTGGGAGACCCATCCCCAGCACGGTCCCCAGCTGCGGGCCACGGAGCTGGAGCGGAGCCTGCCGGAGGAGGAGGCGGAGATCGCCTGCTACCTGGCCTCCGGCGTGTGCAAGGGCGTGGGCCCCGCCACGGCGGAGCGCATTGTGGACCGCTTCGGCGCCGAAACACTGGACATTCTGGAGCGGGAACCGGAGCGGCTGACCACCATCAAGGGCATCACCGCCAAAAAGGCCCAGGAGATTGCGGAGAGCTTCCGCCGTCACATGGGCCTGCGGCGGCTGATGGCCTTTTTGGCCCGGTATCAGCTGCCGCCGGTGCTGGCCATGCAGCTGCGCCGCCAGTACGGCGATGCCGCATTGGAAAAGGTGAAGGAGAACCCGTACCTGCTCTCCGGCGACGCCTGCGGTGTGGAGTTCGCCGTCACGGACCAGATCGCCCTGGAGCTGGGCATGGACCCGGACAGCGGGCAGCGGCTCCAGGCGGCGGTGACCTTTGAGCTGGGCCACAACGAAAACAGCGGAGGCCATGTGTTCCTGCCCCGGAACAAGCTGATCGGCGCCACAGCCCAGCTGCTCTCCTGCGGCACGGACCAGGTGGAGAAGGCCCTGGATCAGCTGCTGGAGCAAGGTGCCGTGGTCCAGGAACAGGTGGCCAATGTGGAGGCCTGCTACCTGCGGCGGCTGTGGGAGGCGGAGCGGTCCGCCTGTGTGCGGCTGCTGGGCCTGCTCTCCTCCCCTGCCGACACCAGCACCCAGGCGCTCCAGGCGGTGGAGGAGATCCAACGCCAGCAGGGCATCGTCTACGCTCCCCTCCAGCGGCAGGCGGTGGAGCTGGCCGCCCGACAGGGGGTCGTGATCCTCACCGGCGGCCCCGGCACCGGCAAAACCACGGCGGTGCGGGGCATTGTGGCGCTGCTGGAGAAGATGGGCTTGGACATCCTGCTGGCAGCCCCCACAGGCCGGGCTGCCAAACGCATGAGCGAGCTCACCGGCCGGGAGGCCCAGACCATCCACCGGATGCTGGGCATGAACTGGAGCGAGAGCACCGGGGAGCTGACCTTCGCCAAGGGGGAAAAGGAGCCCCTGGAGGCGGACGCCGTCATTTTGGACGAGATGAGCATGGTGGACCTGACCCTCTTTGACGCATTGCTCCGGGCCCTGCGGCCCGGCACCCGGCTGGTGCTGGTGGGGGACGCAGACCAGCTTCCCTCGGTGGGGGCGGGCAACGTGTTTTCCGACCTGATCCGCAGCGGCAGAGTGGAGACGGTGTTTTTGCGGGAGGTGTTCCGGCAGGCCTCTCAGTCCGCCATCATCCGCAACGCCCACGCGGTGAATCTGGGGGAGCCGCCCCAGCTGACCAACGACCAGGGGGATTTTTTCTTCCTGTGCCGCCGGGACGCGGAGCGGGTGGTCTCCACGGTGGTAGAGCTGTGCGGCAGCCGCCTGCCGGAGAACATGAGCATCCCCGTGGATCAGATCCAGGTGCTGACCCCCACCCGAAAGGGCGCCGCCGGCACTATCAACCTTAACCGCCGCCTCCAGACGGCATTGAACCCGCCGGCGGAGGACAAGCGGGAGCTCCAGTGGGGGGAGCGGCTGTTCCGGGAGGGAGACCGGATTATGCAGACCCGCAACGACTACGACGTGGTCTGGGAACGGGCCGACGGCACCGTGGGCACCGGCATGTTCAACGGCGACGTGGGAAAAATTCTGAAGATCGATCCCTCCGGCGAATGGCTGGAGGTGGACTTTGACGGACGCGCCGCCCTCTACGGGGTGGAGCAGCTCAGTGAGATCGATCTGGCCTACGCCCAGACCGTCCACAAGGCCCAGGGCAGCGAGTACCGCTGCGTGGTCCTTGCAGCCATGCCGGCGGCTCCATCCCTGATGGTGCGGGGCGTGCTGTACACCGCCCTGACCCGGGCCAGAGAGCTGCTGATCCTGGTGGGCGACGACGCGGCCATCCGGGCCATGGCGGCCAACGACCTGCGGCAAAAGCGCTACTCCGGCCTCCGGTGGCGGCTGGCTCACAGCGGACTGTGACGCCCGGCAAAACACGGCAGGCTTGCCCCCCTCCGCGTCGGAACCGCCAAACGCGCTTACCCAAAGGGTTTTCCCTGGTGGACCTTCCACAGGACAGTCTTTCCCGCCAAATCTCTACGCACAAAGTCCAACCCCAAAGTGCATGAACCAGGACCAGATGAAGAAAGCAGCCCCCGGCACAGCGTGCCGGGGGCTGCCTCTTTACTTCCTATATTTTCCTATATCTCCTGCATCACCGTGTAGCCAAAGCTGTTAACCACTGCGTCCAGCTCCCTGCCCTGCCGGCAGAAGGGGCACTGCTCCGGCGGGTAGCTGGCATAGTCGGGCAGGTCTGTACAGTCAAACAGGGACATGACCGCAATGCCGTCCAGCTCCGTCCGGCGGCTGTAAATGGCGGCGATGCCGGCGGTTCTCCCGCCGTAGGCCTCCACACACGCCATGCCCCGGCGGGCGGTGGTCCCGGTGGTCAAAGAGGCCACCAGAATCAGCACGTTTTTCCCCGCGTACATGTGCCGGGCATTGTCCCGGACCAGGATGTTACCCGCCTGGTCCGCCTCCTCCCGGAGCACGTACATGTCTCGGCCAGCCTGGGCGCCGTCCATCTGCATCAGCCGCCGAGCCAGACACGCGCCGATAACGCGGGTCCCATCCAGGCAGAGAATGGTGTCTACCGGGGCAGCGCAGAGATACCGCTCGAATAGCTGCTGGGCCACGGCCTCCGCCTCCCGAAGGCTGGCCTTCTGGGCCGTCACGTCAATGAGGTAGTTGATGTGGCTGTGGCCGGTGGCAAAGTGGCCCCGGGCCACCCGCAGCGTTACGTCCCCCACGCAAACGGGGAGCTGAGAAAAATTCGGTTTCAAAACGCTCCCCCCTCTCTCAACCATGGTCCTTGGTCCAGACGGTTCGCCCCACCCGAACAAGCCCGCTGTTTCGGTTCCGGCGGCAAGTCCCCGCCTTCCACTCTCCGGCACACCGGTGGGCGCCTAGCCCGCGGCGCCCGCTCACGCTTGACCCTCCATGGCCTTGACGGCCTTGACAATGCGGCTGGTGCCCAGGCGTGAGGCGCCCAGACGGATAAAATCCTCGGCGTCTTTCAAGTCGGCGATGCCGCCGGCGGCCTTGATCTTCACATGGGGCCCCACGTGGGCGGCAAACAGGGCCACATCCTCCCGTGTGGCGCCGCCTCCGCCAAAGCCGGTGGAGGTCTTGATATAGTCGGCGCCGGAAGCGGTGACGATCTCGCACAGCTTCACCTTCTCCTGGTCGGTCAGGAAACAGCACTCAATGATGACCTTCAGGAGCCTGCCCTTGCAGGCGGCCTTGACCGCCTGGATCTCGCGGAGCAGGTCGTCCCACCGCTGGTCCTTGGCCCAGCCGATGTTGATGACCATATCCACCTCGTCGGCGCCGTTGTCCACGGCGTCAGCGGCCATAAAGCACTTGGCGGCGGTGGTGTCATATCCGTTGGGAAAGCCGATCACCGTACAGATGGGCAGCTTCCCGTCCACATAGTCCGCCGCCTGCCGCACATAGCTGGCGGGAATGCAGACGCTGGCACAGCCGTACTTCATCCCGTCGTCACAGATGGCCTTGATCTCCGCCCAGGTGGCCGTCTGGGCCAACAGGGTGTGGTCGCATTTGCTTAAAATCTCTTTCAGTTCCATTTCAGCACGCCCCCTTATTCTGACAGTATTCCCCCGCCGTCTCCGGCGAAATAGACGTCATGTTCCTTCTGCTGCCGCCGTTCCACCAGACCCCGTACCTCCAGATAGTCCAGGTGGGACAGGGCTTCCCCCACGGCGAAGAATTTCTGTGTCACCGGAAAGTCCGTCCAGTCCCGGCAGCGGATGCTCCAGCGCATCTCCCCGGCGATGTCATAGGCGGTGCTTCCCGGACGGCGGCGGACAATGTCCAGCGCGTCTTCCAGGCGCCGCAGGTGATGGGCCCGCAGCTCCTCCGCCCGGGTCACAAGGTCCCCGGTCTCCGCTCGGTGGGCCGGCAGCAGCCGCTCCACCGGCAGCGACTTTACCTGCTCCAGACTGCGGAGATAGTCGTCCAGGGAATCGCTCACGCCGCTCCAGCGGCAGATATTGGGGGTGATATGAAACAACACGTGATCTCCGCAGAACAGCCACCGACTCTCCGGCTCGTACAGGCACAGGTGCCCCGGAGTATGGCCCGGTGTCAGCACACATTGCAGGCGGTGACCGCCGTAGGTCAGCTGGTCTCCCCCTTCCAAGGGGGTATACCACGACGGGTCCCATTGCTCAGCCCCGGCGTTCTGGGCGGGGTTTCCATGCCAAAGGCGGCCAATCTCCTCCGGGGAGAAACCGTTGCGTTCATATTCCTGGTACAGCTTCCTCCACCGCTCCGGCGTCATGGCCCCCTCCAGCCCCGGCAGGTCGATGGCACTGATGTAGATTTTACAGCCGGGCCGGATCAGCTCCGGGGCAAGGCCCGCATGGTCGCTGTGCAGATGGGTCAGGAAGATATCGGTCCGGCTCAGGTCCACTCCGATCTCCGCCAGCTGCCGGACCATGGCCTCCCGGCAGGAAGCCTGCCGAAATCCCGTATCGATCAGCAGGTTCCGCTCCCCGGTAATGAGATAGCTGTTGAGATTTTTCAGGGGGCTTCCCACCAGGGGAATATCCAGCCGCCACAGGTCCGCCTCGATGCGCTCCGCCATAAATCCCGCCCTTTCCATATACAATCAGTATAGCAGTTTTTTCCCGGTCTGTCCAGCAATGGCCGTCCTTGCAAAACCAATCCCCCGGTGCTAAAATGGGGACAATCTTTTTGGGAGGTAACCATAACCATGAGAGCAAAACTTCTGGCATTTCTCTGCGCCCTGTCGTTACTGCTGGGCGCTGTTCCCGTGGCCGGCGCGCTGGAGGGCGAGGCCCAGCGGGCCGCCGACACCCTGTCAACGCTGGGTCTCGTTGAAGAAACCACGGCCCTCAGCACCCCCGCCACCCGGGCCCAGGCGGCGGTGCTGCTGGTAAACCTGGCAGGCGCCAAAGAGGCCGCCGCCAAGGATAACTGGATCTCCGGCTTCCGGGATGTGCCCGCCGCGGCCCATTCCGCCATCACTTACGCTACCCACCAGGGTTGGATCACCGGCGTGACAACCGTGGAATTCCGGCCGGATCAGGCCATCACTGCCAATGCCTGGAGCGCCTTCTTGCTGCGGATGCTGGGTTACAGCGATCGTGACGGCGACTTTGCCGTTTCCGGCGCCGCCGCTTTTGCCCAGCGGATTGGACTGGTGTCCTCCGCCTGGGAGGGTGCACTGACCTTGGGCGGCCTGTATCAGATGGCGCTGGACGCCCTGTCCTTCTCCTACCGGGACGGCAGCGGCACGGTACTGGAACGGCTGATTGCAACGGGCCAGGTGTCCTCCTCCGCCGCCAATGCCCTGGGTCTTTTGAACCCTACCCTGACCGCCCGGCAGATCGCGGACCGTTACACGGCGGCGGTGTTCTGTCTCCAGGGCTATGAGAAGCAGGCGCAAATCGACGCGGAATCCCCCGCCACCGACGCCAGCGGCTTCTTCATCAGCGCCGACGGTGTGGCCGTCACCAACTACCACTCCATTGACGGCGCCATCTATGCCACCGCCACCCTGACCACCGGCGACGTCTATGCCGTGGATCGCGTTCTCTACTATGACACGGACGCCGATATCGCTGTGCTCAAGATCTCCCAAACTGCCCTGAAGGGCAGCGACACCAGCGCCTTTGCCTACCTGGAGATGGCCGGCACCGATGAGGTCTTTCCCGGCGATACAGTCTACACCATCAGCAATCCCCTGGGCAGAGGCCTTTCCGTCAGCTCCGGCATTGTCAGCGCCGTGGACCGGCAGGTGGAGGGCTACTCCCTGCCCTGCCTGATGAACACCGCTGACATCTCCCAAGGCAGCAGCGGCGGCGCCCTGCTCAACGCCTTCGGCCACGTACTCTCCGTCACCACCGGCGCCTTTACATACGGCAACAACATGTATTTGAGCGTTCCCGTGGACCCGGTGATGACTGCCGATCTGACCGTGGAGGGATGGACGCTGGCGGAAGTGGTGCAGCTGCAAGAGGATGCGGACTGAGCGCCTGATTACCTGGTTTTTTGAAAAACATGCAGCGCCCGTCCCAAAATTGGGACGGGCGCTCAGCGTGTCGAAAAGACTTTTTCGACACGCT